>DATBPW010000291.1:0-10330 GCA_036561125.1 Ramlibacter sp.
GTGCTCGGCGACGTGGAACGCCGAGACCACGGCGGCGGTCGCGTTGCCTTGCGCACGCAGGTATTCGAGGGCGTCACCCGCTTGCACGTCGAGCCCGGCTGCGCGGCACGCGGCGAGCATGCCTTCGTCGGCATCGACGCCTTGCACCTGCCAGCCTTCGCTGCGAACGAGCTCGAGCCATTCGCCGCGGCCGCAACCGAGATCGACCAGGCGAGGCGGCAGGCCGTTCTCGCGCAGCGCCGCGAGGAACGGCAGGTACACGCGATGGCGTTCGCCGATCGCCTCGCGCGAGCCGCGGTGCCGGTCCTCGAAGGCGCGATAGAAGTCCGCGCTCATGTCTCGCGTGCGGTCTCGCGCGTGCGGCTCGTGACCTGGATGTCGAGCGCGCACGGCACCCACGACGTGCCGATGAAGGACGGATGCGCGGCATTCACCACCTTGAACACGAGCGCGAGGTCGCGCCATTCGTAGTTGCGCGTGATGTGCGATTCGCCGTCGTGCGCGGCGACCGCGACCGAATAGCTGCCTTCCCCGAAATTCGCCGGGAAGGCGAAGCGGTATTGCACCGCGTCGCCCGCGCTGAACGGGCCTTCGACTCGCTTCATGTGATACGTGTTGGTGCCGAACACCGGCTGGCCGAGCCGGTCCTTGATCATGATGCCGACGACGAGCGTTTCGATGGCGGCGTTCACGCGCGCGCCGATCTCCAGCGCGACAGGCTGCCCGACTTCGATCGACTCGGCCCGGCGGCCGGCTTCGTCGACGAGCGCGATGTCGCCCAGCGTCACTTCGCCCGTGCCGGAGATCGTGCGGGTGCGGCCGCCGTCGGCGACGAGTTGCTGCACCTTGCTGTTCTCCTTCTCGGCGATCAAGGCATTGTAGTAATCCGTCACCGCCTCGGGCTCGCCGTGCATCGCCATGCGGCCTTCGTGCAGCAGGATCGCCTCGTCGCACAGGGCCTGGATCGCGCCCTTGTCGTGTGACACGAACAGCAGCGTCGTGCCCTGCTCGCGGAACTCGCGGATGCGCGCGAACGACTTGTGCTGGAAATACGTGTCGCCCACCGACAACGCCTCGTCGACGATGAGCAAGTCGGGGCGGTGCGCGGTGGCCACGCTGAACGCCAGGCGCATCTGCATGCCGCTGGAATACACGCGCACGGGCTGGTCCATGTACTCGCCGATTTCGGCGAAGGCCTCGATCTGCGGCATGAGCGCTTCGATGTCGTGCGGCGCGAGCCCCAGCAGTTGCGCCGCCATCACGGCGTTCTGGCGGCCCGTGAAGTCCGGATGGAAACCGAGCCCGAGCTCCAGCAGCGCCGCGACGCGGCCCGAGAGTTCGACGCTTCCCGCCGTGGGCTGCGTCGTGCCGGTGATCATCTTGAGCAGCGTGCTCTTGCCCGCGCCGTTCACGCCGATGATGCCCAGCGCGCGGCCCTTGCCGACGCTGAAGCTCACGCCGCGCAGCACCCATTTCAGTTCGTGCCTTTCGCGGCCGAACGGCACGAGCCACTCCGCCAGGCGCGCCCAGCGCGTCGGGTACTGCTTGTAGGCCTTGCCCAGGCCTTCGACCCGCAGCGTGCCCATCAGAGTTCGTCCACCAGTTCGCCCGAGTGCCGGCGGAACAGGCGCCAGCCCCAGGCGCACAGGAGCAGCGAAACGACGAGCACGGGCACGAGCGAGAGCCAATCGGGCCAGTTGCCGTAGACGAAGATCTGCTGCATGGCCGCGATGATCGGCGTCATCGGATTCAGGCGGAGCCAGCCCTGCAAGCGCGCGGGCAGGATCGTCGCCGGATAGACGACGGGCGTGAGCCAGAACCAGAACTGCAGCGCGATGGTGAAGAACTGGCCGACGTCGCGGAAGAACACGTTGAGGATGCCCAGCGCGATGCCCAGGCCGATCGCGAAGAGCACCAGCACCGCGATCACCGGCACGAAGGCGATGAACACGAGCCCGGGAAAATTTCCCGACACGGCAAGGAAGATGAGGAACAGCGAGAACACGATCGCGAAGTTCACGAGCGCGCCCGCGATCATGTTGACCGGCAGGGTGATGCGCGGGAAGCTCAGCTTCTTGAGCAGGTTCGCGTTGTCGATGAACACCGTCTGGCCGCGCCGCGTGATCTCGGCGAACAGCTCCCACGTGAGCACGCCCGAGCACAGGTAGATGCTGTACGCGAAGGTCCTGTCGACGCCCGCGAGCCGCGCGCGCATCACCGTGGCGAACACCACCGTGTACACGACGATCATCGCGAGGGGCTGCAGCACCGTCCACGCGGCGCCCAGCACGGAGTTCTGGTAGCGCGACTGGAACTCGCGCTTGACGCTACCGGTGATGAAGCCGCGGTAGGCCCACAAGGCGCGCAGGAGCGGCGCCATCACACGCGCCCATACGTGTCCGCGAGCCTCACGATGTCGTCCTCGCCCAGGTAGCCGCCGCATTGCACCTCGATGACCACGAGCTCCTCGGTGCCGATGTTCGACAGCCGGTGCTTCTCGCGCAGCGGGATGTGGCGGTACTGGCCGGCCTCGGTGCGCAACTCGCGGTCGCCCACCTGCACCAGCGCGACGCCCTTGACCACCACCCAGTGCTCGGCGCGGTGGTGGTGGTACTGCAGCGACAGCGATTCGCCCGGCCGCACCGTGATGCGCTTGACCTTGTAGCCGGGCTCCTCCTTCAGCGTCGCGTACGTGCCCCAGGGCCGGCGTACCTCGGCGGGCAATTGCGTGCTCTCGTGGCTGCGCGCCTTGAGCATGGCGACGACCGACTTGACCTTCTGCGCCGATTTCTTGTCGGCCACCAGCAGCGCATCGGGCGTGTCGACGATCACCAGGTCCTTGACGCCGACCGTCGCGACGACCTTCGGCAGGTGGCTTTCCACCTGCACGTGCGTGCCTTGCGTGTCCACGTCGACCACGTCGGCCATGAACGTGTTGCCCGCGGTATCGGGCGTGTTGGCCTGCGCCACCGCAGGCCACGAGCCCACGTCGCTCCACGCGAAGCGCGCCGGCACGACCGAGACGTTGTCCGCGCGCTCCATCACGGCGTAGTCGATGCTGATGTCCGGCTGCAGGCCGAACAGGTGCGTGTCGAAGCGCGTCGCATCACCCGTGGTCTGGGCCTGGCGCAGCGCCTGCTGCGCGGTGGCGAGCATGGTGGGCGCGTGCTGCCCGAGCGCCTCGAGGATGCTGCCCGCGGTGAAGCAGAACATCCCGCTGTTCCAGTAGTGGCGCCCGGACGCGACGTATTCCTGCGCCGCGGCGAGGTCGGGCTTTTCGACGAAGCGCAGCACGCGCTGGCTCTGCCGGGCGACCTGCGGCACCTCGATGTAGCCGAAGCCGGTTTCCGGCGACGTCGGCTGCACGCCGAAAACGACGAGCTGGCCTTGTGCGGCGACCTGCGCGGCCTCGAGCGCACACGCGACGAACGCACGCGTGTCAGGGATCAGGTGGTCGGCGGGCAGCACCAGCATCACGGTGTCGGCGCCGTGGCGCTGTTCGCAATGCAGCGCCGCAAGCGCGATCGCCGGGCCGGTGTTGCGGCCGTTCGGCTCCAGCAGGAAATGCGCGTTGGGCGGATCGGCGAACTGCTCGATCAGGTTGCGCGTGAGGAAGATGTGGTCCTGGTTGGTGATGACCACCGTCTCGTTGGTGCCGCACGCCTGGCCGCGCGCGATCGCCTGCGCGAGCAGCGGCTCCCCGCCGATCTTCATGAACGGCTTCGGGTAAGACTGGCGCGACGCCGGCCACAACCTCGTGCCGGCGCCGCCGGAAAGGACCACTGTCACCAGTTTCATTCAGCGCGACCTTGCCCTGTCGTTGTTGTTGGCCTTTCATTCTAGCTGTGGCGCATCAGCGCGAGCCCTCGGGCGGCCGCCGCGCCCGTCAGTCGGCAGTCAGTGCCGAAGGGCAAGCTCATGAACTGGTGAGACAATGCCGCGCCAGAGGAGAACAAGAGGAGGCATGCTCATACTGTTGATCCTGTGCGGCGCGCTTTCCTTCATCACCTGCGCGCTCCTGCTGCGCTTCGCGCGGTCGAACGGTCGGCGCTACAGCCAGTCCGTCCCGCAGCGTTTCCACGCCGGCCACGTGCCGCGCCTGGGCGGCGTCGCGATGCTCGTCGCGTGCACGGGCGGCTGGGCGTGGATCGTCGGTGCGCAGCGCTTCCTCGCGATCCAGAACCAGGTCCACCTGCCCTTGTCGATGGCGCTCGCCTGGTGGGCCGTGGCCATGATCGCCGGGGCGGGCGGGGTCGCGGAAGACCTCACGCACCGCCTGACCGCGAGCTGGCGGCTGCTGTTCACCGTCGTCGCCGGTGCCGTGGCGACGTGGCTGCTCGGCCTGGATATTCCTTCGCTCGGCATCGCTTCGGTTCAACACGTGTGGTCCGCGACGCCGTGGCCGGCGCTCGTGCTCGCGGTCTTCGCGATCGCCGGCCTGCCGCATGCGTTCAACCTGATCGACGGCTACAACGGACTCGCGGGCATCGTCGCCATCATCTGCTCCTTCGCGATTGCCTACGTTGCACTGCTCAACGGCGACCGCCAGCTCGCCGGCATGGTGATCGTGCTCGCGGGGTCGACCGCGGGCTTCCTCATGTGGAACTACCCGCGCGGCCTGATCTTCGCGGGCGACGGCGGCGCCTACCTGTGGGGCGTGGTGATCGCGATGGCCGCCATCCAGCTCGTGCAGCGCTACCCGGCGGTGTCGCCGTGGTTCCCGGTGCTGCTCCTGATCTACCCGGTGTGGGAGACGCTGTTCTCGATCTGGCGCAAGGTGATGCGCGGCCAGTCGCCGGGCGTGGCCGACGCGCTGCACTTCCACCAGTTGATCTACCGGCGCATCGTGCGCGACGTGTTCGACGACGACGACGCGCGGCGCATGCTCCTGCGCAACAGCCGCACGTCGCCATACCTGTGGGGTTTCACGATCCTCACCGTGATCCCCGCCGTCCTGTTCTGGGGCAACACGCCGGTGCTGGTCTTCTTCACGGCGCTGTTCGTCGTGAGCTACGTGTGGGTCTACGTGAGCATCGTGCGGTTCAAGGTGCCGCGCTGGCTGCGGCGATAATTGGTGTTCGCTCCACGCGGACGCGCTTCCGCGCGCCGGTGAGCCGGGAACCATCGCGCCTCCTATGACGAATCTCGAAGAAATTCTTCCTCGCGACAAGGCCGAAATCTTGGCGCAGGCGCTGCCGTACATCCGCCGTTTCCACGGCAAGACGATCGTCATCAAGTACGGCGGCAACGCGATGACCGACCCCGAGCTGCAGGCCGACTTCGCCGAAGACGTGGTGCTGCTCAAGCTCGTGGGCATGAACCCGGTGGTCGTGCACGGCGGCGGCCCGCAGATCGAACAGGCTTTGAAGCGCCTGGGCAAGAAGGCCGAATTCGTCCAGGGCATGCGCGTGACCGACGCCGAGACCATGGAAGTCGTCGAATGGGTGCTCGCGGGCGAGGTGCAGCAGGACATCGTGGGCCTGATCAACCAGGCCGGCGGCAAGGCCGTGGGCCTGACCGGGCGCGACGGCGGGCTGATCCGCGCGCGCAAGCTGAAGCTGGTCGACCCCAAGGACCCGGGCAAGGAACACGACGTGGGGCAGGTGGGCGACATCATCGCGATCGACCCGTCGGTGGTGAAGGCGCTGCAGGACGACCAGTTCATCCCCGTGATCTCGCCGCTCGGCTTCGGCGAGCACAACGAGAGCTACAACATCAACGCGGACGTCGTCGCGGGCAAGCTCGCAGCGGTGCTCAGCGCCGAAAAGCTGATGCTGCTCACGAACACGCCCGGCGTGCTGGACAAGAACGGCAAACTGATCGCCGAACTCGCGGTGCGCGACGTCGACGGGCTCGTCGCGGACGGCACGCTGTCGGGCGGCATGCTGCCCAAGATCAGCGGCGCGCTCGACGCGGCGCGCAGCGGCGTCAACGCGGTGCACATCATCGATGGCCGTGTGCCGCACGCGATGCTGCTGGAGATCCTGACCGACCAGGCGTACGGCACGATGATCCGGTCGCACTGATGAAAGTCACCGTCATCGGCACCGGCTACGTGGGCCTCGTCAGCGGCGCGTGTCTTGCCGACGTGGGCAACGATGTCCTGGGCTTCGACGTCGACCAGGCGAAGGTCGCGACGCTCGAGCGCGGCGAAGTGCATATCTACGAGCCGGGGCTCGGCGACCTCGTGCGGCGCAACGTCAAGGCCGGGCGCCTGAAGTTCACGAGCGACGCGAAGGCGGCCACGGCGTTCGGCACGTTCCAGTTCATCGCCGTCGGCACGCCGCCGGCGGAGGATGGCTCCGCGGACCTGCAGCACGTGCTCGACGCCGCCCGCGGCATCGGCCGCCACATGGACGACTACAAGCTCGTCATCGACAAGAGCACCGTGCCGGTCGGCACGGCCCGCAAGGTGAAGGACGCGATCGCCGCCGAGCTGGAGGCCCGCAGGGCCGACGTGCCGTTCGCGGTCGTCTCGAACCCGGAGTTCCTGAAGGAAGGCGCGGCGGTGGGCGACTTCATGCGGCCCGACCGCATCATCGTGGGCAGCGACGACGAGCAGGCCACGCGCCTCATGCGCGAGCTGTATGCGCCGTTCCAGCGGCATCACGAGCGCTTCCTCGCGATGGACATCGAAAGCGCCGAGCTGACGAAGTACGCGGCCAACGCGATGCTCGCCACGCGCATCAGCTTCATGAACGAGATGGCGAACCTCGCCGAAAAGCTCGGCGCCGACATCGAATCGGTGCGCAAGGGCATCGGCTCCGACCCGCGCATCGGCTACGACTTCCTCTATTCGGGCTGCGGCTACGGGGGCTCGTGCTTTCCGAAGGACGTGCAGGCGCTGCTGCGCACGGCCGGGCAGCACAGCGGGGTGGAACTAAACGTCCTTGCCGCGGTCGAAAGGGCGAACGGCCGGCAAAAGCAGGTGCTTCCCGGCAAGATCCGGCAGCGCTTCGGCGAAAAACTCGAAGGCCGCCGGTTCGCGCTGTGGGGGCTGGCCTTCAAGGCCAACACCGACGACATGCGCGAGGCGCCCAGCCGGGCCATCATCGATTCGCTCCTCGCCGCGGGTGCCCGCGTGACGGCCTACGATCCCGTCGCGATGGATTCCGCGCGGCGCGCGATCGGCGGCGTGCCGGGCCTGGACTACGCGCCCGATGCGATGTCGGCCGTGAAGGATGCGGACGCGCTCGTGATCGCGACGGAGTGGAAGGAATTCCGCAGCCCCGATTTCGACGCACTGGCCGCCGCGCTGCGGCAGCCGGTGATCTTCGACGGCCGCAACCTGTACGACCCGCGCGCGCTGCGTGCCCGCGGTTTCGAGTACCACGCGATCGGGAGGTGATCCCGGCGCCCGCCAGGACACGAAAGAAAGAGATTCCGGACATGCGCCTCTTGCTTGTCGAAGACGATGTGATGGTGGCCAGCGGCATCAAGCTCGGCCTCACCGATGCGGGCTACACGGTCGACTGGGTCGGCAGCGGCGAGCGGGCCGAGGAAGTGCTGCGCACCGAGATGTTCGACGCGGCGATCATCGACATCGGCCTGCCGCGGATGGACGGGCTCGAGCTGACCAAGCGCCTGCGCCGGCCCGAAATGGCCAGCCACGCGATGCCCGTGTTGATCCTCACGGCGCGCGACGCGTTGCAGGACCGCGTGCAGGGGCTCGACCTCGGCGCCGACGACTACATGATCAAGCCGTTCGAGCTGCCCGAGCTGCTCGCGCGCCTGCGTGCGCTGCTGCGCCGCTCGCAGGCGGCGACCACCGCGGTGCTGTCGTTCGGGCCGATCGAGCTCGATACGGCCAACCGCCGCGCCGCCGCGAAGCGCGAGGGCCAGGAGGCCCCGCTCGAACTCGGCCCGCGCGAGTGGACCGTGCTCGAATATCTGCTGATCAACGCGCCCAAGCCCGCCAGCAAGGACAAGCTGCTGCAGGCCCTCACGGGCTGGGACCGCGAGATCACGCCCAACGCAGTCGAGGTCTACATCTCGCGCCTGCGCGGCAAGCTCGAGCCGCACGGCGTGGGCCTGCGCTCGATCCGCGGTTTCGGCTACCGGCTCGAACTGACGCAGTGATCGCGCGATTCGTGCCGAGGCGCCGCCGCGCTCGCGCGGGGCTCGGCATGACGTCCGGCCTGCGGCGGCGGCTGCTGTTCCTGCTGCTGGTGCCGCTGGTGATCCTCGCGCTGATCAACGCATGGTTCGACTACCGCTCGGCCGGCAACGTCGCCGAGCAGCAGGACCAGCAATTGCTGGCGCTGCTGCCGCTGCTGGCCGATTCCATCATCGCCGAGGGCAAGACGCGCAACGACCCGCCGGTGCTGCTGTTCGCGCCGACCATCGAGGAGTTCCTGGGCGCGCGCGAGTCGGCGTATGCGGTGTGCGACCCGGACGGCAACGCCATGCGCGGCGAAAGCTGGCTGTGCGACATCGGGCCGGCCTCCGAGGAGCCCGAGTTCCACAGCGAAGAGCACGGCGGCACGACCTGGCGCATCGTGCGCCAGCGAGAGCAGACCGTCGTGGGCGAAGTGGTGGTCGTGCTCGCGGACGGATCGGACCCGCGGCAGCAATGGGCGCGGCTGATCTTCCTGAAGGTGCTGCTGCCGAACCTCGTGCTGCTGACGCTGGCCGCGTTCGCGGTGGGCTGGGCCGTCGAGCGCGCATTGCGGCCGCTGCTGGTGCTGCGCGAAGCCGTGGAGTCCCGCTCACCGCGTGACTTGTCGCCGATCGACGAAGGCGCGTCCCCGGAAGAAGTGCGTCCGCTGGTGGAGTCGCTCAATCGCCTGTTCGAACTCGTCAACGCGCAGGCCGAAAGCCAGCGCCGCTTCATCGCCGATGCCGCCCACCAGTTGCGCACGCCGCTGGCCGGATTGCAGGCGCAGGTCGAGGCGTGGGCGCAGGCCGCCAACGCTTCGCAGGCGCCGGGCGGCACGGTGCGCCTGCCCGCCGACGAAGTGACCAAATTGCGCAACGCGACGCGCCGCACGTCGCAGCTCGCGAACCAGCTGCTCGCGCTGTCGCGCGCGGATGCGCGCACGATGCACGCGCAACCGATGCAGCGGGTGCAGCTCAAGCCGCTGTGCGAGGACATCCTGCAGCAGCACCTGGACGAAGCCACCGCCAAGCAGATCGACCTGGGCCTCGACGCGCAGCCGGCGTCGGCGCTCGGCCACGACTGGCTCCTGCGCGAGGCGCTGGCCAACCTCGTCGACAACGCCGTGAAGTACACGCCCGCGCATGGAACCGTGACGATTCGCTGCGGCACCGAGGCGGGTGCGCCGTTCGTCGAAGTGGAAGACGACGGCCCGGGCATCGCGCCCGCGGAGCGCCAACACGTGCTCGAGCGCTTCTATCGCGTGCAGGGCACGCAGGGCGACGGCAACGGCCTGGGCCTTGCGATCGCCGACGAGATCGCACGCGTGCACCATGGCAACCTGCTGTTGCGCCCGGGCAGTGGAGAGCGCGGCCTGAAGGCCACGCTGGTGTTGCCGGGGTAAGCGCGCACTTGGGCTGCATGCGTGGAATTGCGCGAGCCTGCTGGCGAAAACCCTGACTCGGCGGTATGCGAGAATGGCCCGAACAGCCGAGCCTTGCCCATGTCCGACGCACAACTCGAGCCCACTGAACCGAACCCGTCCGCCACTCCGGCCCGCAAGCGGCCCAAGCCGGGCGAACGCCGTGTCCAGATCCTCGAAGCGCTCGCGACGATGCTCGAGCAGCCCGGCGCCGAGCGCATCACCACGGCCGCGCTGGCGGCCCGGCTGGAAGTCAGCGAAGCAGCGCTGTACCGGCATTTCGCCAGCAAGGCGCAGATGTTCGAAGGGCTGATCGAGTTCATCGAGCAGAGCGTGTTCTCGCTCATCAACCAGATCGCCGAGCGCGAGAACGGCGGCACGGCGCAGGCCGCGAAGACGGTGGCGATGCTCCTGCAGTTTGCCGAGAAGAATCCGGGCATGACGCGGGTGATGGTCGGCGATGCGCTGGTGTACGAGAACGACCGGCTGCAGCAGCGCATGAACCTGTTCTTCGACAAGATCGAGGCTGCGCTGCGCCAGAGCTTGAAGTCCGCGGGCGAAGGCGACAGCTCGGCCACGCCGACGGCCGATGCGCAAGTGCGCGCGTCGCTGCTCACCGCCTTCATCGTCGGGCGCCTGCAGCGCTTCGCGCGCTCGGGGTTCAAGCGCATGCCGTCGGAACACCTGGACGCTTGCCTGGCGCGGATGCTGTAAGTTGTCACCCCGGCCTGCGCCGGGGTGACATCCAGTTTCCATGCTTCGCATTTCGCTCGCCGGCGCTTCCGTGATCCTGCATCCCAGCGGTGCGGCCT
>DATBPW010000292.1:0-11010 GCA_036561125.1 Ramlibacter sp.
CTGCTCATTGCGCCCGCGATGAACCGCGAGATGTGGGCGCATCCGGCCACCCAGCGCAACATGCAGCAGCTCTCGGACGATGGCGCGGTCATCCTCGGCGTCGGCTCGGGTTTCCAGGCGTGCGGCGAGACCGGCGATGGCCGCATGCTCGAGCCGCCGCAACTGCTCGACGACGTCATCGCGTTCTTCCAGCCCAAGCACCTGAAGGGCAAGCGAGTGCTCGTGACAGCAGGGCCGACGTTCGAAGCGATCGACCCGGTGCGCGGCATCACGAACCTGTCGAGCGGCAAGATGGGATTCTCGATTGCGCGCGCTGCGCGCGAAGCGGGCGCCGACGTGACGCTCATCGCAGGCCCCGTGAGCCTGCCGGCTCCGCGCGGCGTCACGCGCATCGACGTGCGCTCGGCGCGCGATATGCTCGCCGCCACCGCGCCCGAAGCGGAACGCGCCGATGTGTTCATCGCCACCGCCGCGGTGGCCGATTGGCGTCCCGCCAACGCGACGGACCAGAAGATCAAGAAGGACGGCTCGGGCCGCGTGCCGCAGCTCGAATTCACCGAGAACCCGGACATCCTCGCGACCGTTGCGCAATCGGCGCGCGCGAAATCGGGGCAGCTCTATTGCGTCGGCTTCGCGGCCGAGAGCCACGACCTGCTCGCGAATGCGCAGGCCAAGCGCGCGCGCAAGGGCGTGCCGCTGCTCGTGGGCAACATCGGGCCCGCGACGTTCGGCGCCGACGACAACGCGCTGCTGCTGGTCGATGCGAACAGCACGAAGGAATTGCCGCGCGCATCCAAGCTCGCGCTCGCGCGGCAACTCGTCGCCGAAATCGGCGCGCGCACCGGGAAGAAATGAAAATCGACGTCAAGATCCTCGATCCGCGCATGGCGGACCAGTTGCCGCAGTACGCCACGCCCGGAAGTGCGGGCCTGGACCTGCGCGCGTGCATCGACCAGCCGCTCACGCTCGGCGCGAACGAGTGGAAGCTCGTGGGCACCGGCATCGCGATCTACATCAAGGACCCCGGCTACGCGGCGATGATCCTGCCGCGCTCGGGACTGGGCCACAAGCACGGCATCGTGCTCGGCAACCTCGTGGGCCTGATCGACAGCGACTACCAGGGGCAGCTCATGGTGAGCGCATGGAACCGCAGCGACGAGGAGTTCACGATCCAGCCCATGGAACGCATCGCGCAACTCGTGATCGTTCCTGTCGCGCAGGCGCAGTTCAACGTGGTCGCCGAATTTCCCGCCACCCAGCGCGGCGAGGGCGGCTACGGGTCCACCGGCAAGGCCTGAACCGCAGAGTCACCCGCCTCGCGCGAGGCCGCTCCTACACCTGCGGCCCAGCTCTCCTACAGCGCCACGCGGCTTCGCCTGTGGCACTGGCGCATGCATCCCTGGCTTAAATCGAAACACGAGGGCGGCGGCATCGGCTGCGCCCAGTGCCACAACGAAGGAGAGCTAACCATGCGTACCCGCCTTGCCACCATCGCCGGCGCCAGCGCGCTGGCGGCACTTGCCGCGTGCTCGACGAGCCCGCGCGTCGAAGTGAACGTCCCCGCGCAACCCGCGTACTCGGCCACGACCGTCGTGCCCGCGCCCGTGGTTGCCGCGGCGCCTGTCGGCGTCGAATACGGCCGCATCATGAACATCGAATACTTCCCGGGCGGCGTGTCGCACTCGGGCCCGAACGTGCCGGGCGCCATCCTCGGCGCGGTGGCCGGCGCGGCCCTGGGCAACCAGGTCGGTCACGGCAACGGCCGTGCCGCTGCGACTGTGCTCGGCGGCGCCGCCGGTGCGGCCGTGGGCAGCCAGGTCGGCGGCGGCGCAACCTACGCGGATGCGGTGTATCGCATCACCGTGCAGGCCGACAACGGCGTGATCCGCTACTTCGACGTTCCCGCCACCGGCGACCTGCACGTGGGCGACCGCGTGCGCGTCGACAACGGCGTCATCTACCGTTCCTAAGGAGACAGCCATGCGCCACAGTCGTACGCTGTCGCTGGCCGGGGCCGTGGCGCTTTGCGCCGGCCTCGCCGCCTGCGCGAGTTCCGATCCCTACGGTCCGAACAACTACCCGGTCTCGGACATCAACCCCAATCCGGGCGGCGTCGCGCTCGCGCCGGGCAACCCCGCCACGGGCGGTTACGTCGCGCAGGGCCCGGCGACGACTTACGTCGCGCCCGGCAGCACGACGACGTATGTGGTGCCCGCGGGCTCGACCGTCGTCGCGCCGGCCGGCACGTATGTCGTTCCCGGCACGAGCTACGCGGTGCCGTCCGTCGAATACGGGCGCGTGACCAACGTCGCGCTCCTCAGCCGGGGCCGGCGCGTGGCGGGCAACACGGGCGCCGGCGCGGTGATCGGCGGCGTTGCCGGCGGCCTGCTGGGCAACACGGTGGGCGGCGGCGTGGGCCGCATCGCGGCGACGATCGTCGGCGCGATGGCGGGTGCCGCCGTGGGCAACACCGTCGAGAACAACAACGCGCCGCGCTACGCATATGCGGGCCCGGTGTATCGCGTGTGGATCCAGACCGACTCCGGCGTGATGCGCACGTACGACGTCGGCGCCTACACCGACCTGCACCCGGGCGACCGCGTGCGGATCGACAACGGGCAGATCTACCTGGGCTGAGCGCCACTGCAACAGCCGGACGCAGAAGACGCAGAAGTTCCGCTGAAATCGCAGGATGAATGTTCTGCGCCTTCGGCGAAGTTCCTGCGGTTTTTGCGTCCGGCCGTTCGGTTTTCAGCTGAGCTTGAAGAAGCCCGTGCCCGCACTGCCGCGGCCGATTTCTTCTTCGGTCGCTTCGCGCACGCCCTCGACCTTCATGTTCAGGCGGATCGCGATGCCCGCGAGCGGGTGGTTGCCGTCGATGACGGCGTGGTCCGGGTAGACCTCCGTGACGGTGTAGAGCGTTCCCTGCGGCGCGTTCGCCTTCGCGCCCGGCGGCAGTTGCTCGAACGTCATGCCTTCCGCGACGTCGCCGGGGAAGATCTTGCGGTCCTCGAGGAACACGAGCTGCTCGTCGTAGTCGCCAAAGGCCTCCTCCGGCTCGAGGTGCAGGTCGAGCCGGTCGCCCGCCTGGTGCCCCTGCAGCGCCTCCTCGATCTTGGCCAGCAAGTCGCCGCCGCCCACGAGGAATTCGACGGGGTCCTCGAGCTCGTCGAGCACCTCGCCCAAGGTGTCCTTCATCGTCCAAGTGAGCGCCACAACGCACTGCGGCGTGACCTGAATGTTTTCCATAGGAGAATTCTCGCACCTTGGACATCCACCAGCCCACGCCCCTGCTCGGCGGCCTGTCGCCGGCGAAATTCATGCGCCGCCATTGGCAGAAGAAACCGCTGCTCGTGCGCGGCGCGCTGCCGGGCGTCGCGCCGCTGCTGTCGCGCTCGCAGCTTTTCGCGCTGGCGCAGCGCGACGGTGTCGAGTCGCGGCTCGTGATGCAGGACAGGGCCAGGTGGCAGATGAAGCGCGGGCCGTTCGCGCGACGCGCGCTGCCGCCGGTCGCGCAGCGCAAGTGGACGCTGCTCGTGCAGGGCGTGGACCTGCACGACGACCGCGCGCACACGCTGCAGCAGCAGTTCGCTTTCGTGCCGCAGGCGCGCCTGGATGACCTCATGATCAGCTGGGCCAGCGATGGCGGCGGCGTCGGGCCGCATTTCGATTCCTACGACGTGTTCCTGCTGCAGGTGCAGGGCCGCCGGCGCTGGCGCATCGGGCGGCAGGCGGACCTCACGCTGCGCGCCGACGCGCCGCTGAAGATCCTCGCGAACTTCGAGCCGGAAGAGGAGCACGTGCTCGAACCCGGCGACATGCTGTACCTGCCGCCGCGCTGGGCGCACGACGGCATCGCGCAAGGCGAGTGCCAGACGTACTCGATCGGCTTTCGCGCGCCGTCCCGCGGCGAACTCGCGCGCGAACTGCTCGAGCGCATGGCAGAAGACGCGGCCGATGCCGCCGGCGAGGCGATCTATCGCGACGCGAAACAACACGCGACGGCGCAGCCCGGCGCGGTGCCGCATGCGCTGCGCGAATTCGCGCGCGACGCAATGAAGCGCGCGCTCGGCGACAAGGACGCCTTCGACCGCGCGCTCGGCGAATACCTCACGGAGCCCAAGGCCGACGTGTGGTTCGACGCGGGCGAGGGCGGCGCGGCGGCCGGCGGCATCGTGCTGGACCGGCGCACGCGCATGATGTACGACGCGCGCCACGTCTTCATCAACGGCGACGGCCTGCGCGCGTCGGGGCGCGACGCGAAACTGATGCAGGCTCTCGCCGATTCGCGCACACTGTCGGCGAAGCAGTTGCGCCACGCGAGCGGCGATGCACGCGACGCGATCGCGTCGTGGCTCGAAGCCGGCTGGGCGCATCCGCTCGAGGAGTAAGCCATGGAAGATGAAGCGGCACCCTTGCCGGAAGCGGCACCCTTGCCCTCCGGGCGTTTCGCGGGCGTCGGGCAGTTTCGCCAACTGGTGCGCGACGTGCTCGCCGCCGCCGCGCGCGAAGGCTGGCGCGAAATCATCCTGTCCGATCCGGGCTTCGACGACTGGCCGCTCGGCGAGCGCGCCGTCGCCGAATCGCTGGCCGCGTGGTCCGAGTCGGGCCGCAAATGCATCCTGCTCGCGCGCCGCTGGAACGAAGCCATGCGGCGGCACGCGCGCTTCGTCACCTGGCGGCGGACGTGGTCGCACATCATCGACGCGCGCGCCTGCCCGTCGGCCGACCCGCTCGAGTTGCCCAGTGCGATCTGGACGCCCACGTGGGCGCTCGAGCGTCGCAGCCTCGACTTGAGCCAGGGCTACATGGGCACCGAGCCGGCGCGCCGCCTCGCGCTGCGCGAATCCCTCAACGAGTGGCTGAACAAGAGCACGCCGTCGTTCCCGTCGGGCACGCTCGGCTTGTGATTTCGCGGCAGAGCAGGCCGCGGCCCACCGTGAATTCCTGCATATAATCTTGGACTGAGCGCAGGAATATCCTTGCTCTCGGTCATACGCGGCCATCCGGCGGCTGAAGACAAATTTCCGGCAATATTTTTCTCCCATCAAGGAAACCTGAAATGAAGAAATCGCTCGTCCTGGCGGCCCTCGTGGCGGCCGCTGCCCTCGCGGCTTGTGGCAAGAAGGAAGAACCCGCGCCCGCGCCGGCCCCGGCTCCTGCCGCGGCGCCCGCTCCGGCTGCCGCCCCGGCTGCCGACGCTTCGTCCGGCGCCGCTTCCGGTGCTGCCGATGCCGCCAGCTCCATGGCGTCGGCCCCGGCTGCCGCCCCGGCCGCTTCCGCTGCATCGAAGTAATCGCACAAGCGCCCAACGACAAGGCCGCCTTCGGGCGGCTTTGTCATGGGTGCGACGCGTTCAGGCGTCCTGCCAGTCGCAGCCGTTCGCGCCGTCGGCCACCGCGATCGCCTCGGGCGCGCATTCCATCGCCGCTGCCAGGGCGGCGCGCGCGAGGTCGGGCCGGTTGTTCTGTTCCGACAGGTGCGCCGCGACCACGCGGGTGAGCCCCGACGCGCGCAACGACGTCGCGATGGCCGCCGCGGCTTCGTTCGCGAGATGGCCCCATCCGCCCGAGATGCGCCGCTTCAGGGGCCAGGGGTAGCTGCCGGTCTCGAGCATCGCGGGGTCGTGGTTGCATTCGAGCAGCAGCGTGGCGCAGCCGGCGAGCTCCTGCAGCACGTGGTCGCTCGCGCGCCCGAGATCGGTGAGCACGCCCAGGCGCGTGGCGCCGTCGGTGCACGTGAGCTGCAAGGGCTCGCGCGCATCGTGCGGAACGGTGAACGGCCGCAGTTGCAGCGCGCCGATCGCCAGGGTCATGCCGTCGCACACGACGTTGAGCAGCCCGTCGAAGTCGGGCTCGCCCATCGCGACGTGCGTGCCGTGGCTCATGTACACGGGGATGCGTTCGCGCACGGCGAACGCGCGCACGCAGCCGATGTGGTCACCGTGCTCGTGCGTGATGAAGATCGCGTCCAGGTTCTCGGCGAGCATGCCGGCGCGGCCGAGGCGCTTGTGCAATTCGCGCACGCCCAGCCCGCAATCGACGAGCAGGTGCGTGACCTGCGTGCCCTCGCGCGCCTGGACGATGGTGGCGTTGCCGCTGCTCCCGCTTCCCAGGCTCTTGAAGCGGATCACGAGTGCCTTCCTACTTCAGGTCCTCTTGCAGCAGCTTCACGATCTTCTGCGCGACGGGCGATGTCTCCGGCGCGCCGGTCGAATTGAGCACCGACACGACGGTCTTCTCGCCCTGCGACTTGAGCGTGATGCGGTACTTCACCGGGTTCGCGGGCTCGTCCTTGCTGAACAGCTTGGAGAACAGGCCGCCCGTCTTGCGGTCGGCGCCCGGTTCGACGTAACGCACGAAGTACGTCCCCGCGCTGCGATCGCGGTCCTCGACGGTGAAGCCCGTGCGGTCGAGCGCGAGGCCGACACGGCGCCACGCGCGGTCGAAGCCGTCATCGACTTCCAGCGCGGGCGAGCCGTTGACGTTCATCATGCGCGCGGTCGGCTTGGCCGGCGCGGATGCGACGAGATTCTTCGCCTGGTCGGCCGGCGTGCCCAGCTTGACCATCAGGCGGCGCAGGAACTCGGCCTCGATGCCCGGGTCCGCGGGGCGCGGCTGCCACACGGTGGTGTCCTTCTGGTTCGAGTCGTACACCTCCTCCATGCCGCGGTGGCTGATGTAGATCTCGGTGCCGCCGTTCGCCGTGCGCTCCATGCGCGTGCGGAACTTGTCGCGCTCGGCCGTCGAATACACGGAGTCGAGCACCTTGCCCAGGAGGTTTCGGATCGGGTCCTGCGGAATCTTCGCGCGGTTCTCGGCCCAGTCCGTCTCCATCACGCCGAGCTCGGGCTTGTCGACGGTGAGCAGGAAGCCGTTTTCCTGCCAGAACTCGCGCACCGGCTCCCACAGCTGGTCGGCGGGACGGTTCACCACGAGCCAGCGTTCCTGCCCCGCGCGTTCGACGCGCACGTCGCCGACCGTCGTCGCGGCCGTCGGCAGCGGCGGCGCGGCCTGGCCGACCTGGTACGCGCTGGCCGTCACGGTGCCGCCGGGCACCTGGTAGCGCGAATCGCGCGAGAGCTGCGTCAGGTCGGGCGGCACGTCGAGCGCCACGCCCTTGCCGGCGCTGCGATAGTCGACCTTCTCGCCTTCGATGATCGAGCAACCCGAAAGCGCCAGCAGTGCAGCCAGCAGGCCCAGATGGAAAACCTTCACTTCGTCCCCTTCGAAATCATTGCAGCAGGCCGGCCGCGCGCAACGCGGCCTCGACGCCTGCATGGTGCTGCTGCGACAGCGGAGTCATCGGCAGGCGCAGCGCCGGGCCGCAAAGGCCCATCTTCGCCATCGCCCACTTGACGGGTATCGGGTTCGCCTCGACGAACAGCCACTTGTGCACGGGCATGAGGCGGCGCTGGATCTCCATCGCGCCCCGCGCATCGCCCGCGATCGCCGCCTTGCACAGCTGCGACATCGCGCGCGGCGCGACGTTCGCCGTCACGCTCACGTTGCCCTGGCCGCCGCACAGCATCAGCGCGACGGCGGTCGGGTCGTCGCCCGAATAGACGGCGAAGCCCCGGGGCACGTCGCGGATCAGCCATTGCGCGCGCTCGATGTTGCCCGTGGCTTCCTTGATGCCGACGATGCCGGGCACCTGCGCGAGGCGCAGCACCGTCTCGTGCTGCATGTCCGCGACCGTGCGGCCCGGCACGTTGTACAGGACCATCGGCAGGCCGGGCTCCGACTCGGCCACGGCCTGGAAGTGCCGGTAGATGCCTTCCTGCGTCGGCTTGTTGTAGTAGGGCACGACCTGCAGTTGGCAATCGGCGCCGATGCTCTTGGCGAACCTCGCCATCTCGATCGCTTCGGCCGTGGAGTTCGCGCCCGTGCCCGCCATGATCGGCACGCGGCCACGAGCATGCTGCACCGACACGCGGATGATCTCGTGGTGCTCGTCGACGTCGACGGTGGGCGACTCGCCGGTCGTGCCGACGACGCCGATGCAGTCGGTGCCCTGCTCGACATGCCAGTCGATGAGCCTGCGCAGCGCGTCGTAGTCGACGCTGCCGTCGTCGTGCATCGGGGTGGCCAGCGCCACGATGCTGCCTGTGATCGGAGTCATGAAATCTTTTCGCCCGGGATGGCGGATTCTAGCGACTGCGCCCCGCGGGCTTTCCCGGCGGCGGCAACGCGCTGCACGACTCGCGTGGGGTTGTCCAGCCGGCCCTGCTCGAATGCGACCACCTCGAGCGCGGCGCAGGCGCGCAGCAACTCACCGGGCTGCAGCAGGAAGTCGGGGCGCGAGGGCTTGCCGAAGCGCTCGTTGCCGGCCGCGAAGGTCTCGTAAAGCAGCACGCCGCCCGGCGCGACGCAGCCGACGATCGCGGGCAGGAGCGGGCGCCAGAGGTAATTGGTCACGACGACGGCGTCGAACGTGCGCTTCGCGAAGGGCCACGGGCCGTTCTCGATGTCCGCGACGACGACTTCGGCGATGCTGCGCAGGGCATCCACCGCTGCTGCGTCGCGATCGACGGCCGTCACCTTGCAGCCGCGCTGCGCGAAGAAGCGCGCATGGCGACCGTGGCCGCAAGCGAGGTCGAGCACAGCCGCGCCCGGTGCGACGAGATGGGCCCAGCGGTCGACCCAAGGCGACACGTCCTGCGTTGAGTGCATCGTCAATCCGGTTTCACTTCGTGCGCGAGTGCGCGCAGCGCCATGTTCTCGACCACACCCGGCGCCAGCAGCTTCAGGAAGCGGCCGATCTTGCCGCGCGCGGTCATCACCACTTCGCGGTCGCGGCGCTCCATCCCTTCGATGATCAACTTCGCGCAAAGTTCGACGGGCATGGCGTCCTCTTCTTTCAGGCCGCTCTTGCCCGCCGGCTCGCCCTTGGCGTTGTAGCCGCGCCGGCGCGTTTCGGTGGCGACGACGCCCGGATAGGCCACCGTCACGCTCACCCCGGAGGGCTTGAGCTCCGCGCGCAGCGCCTCGAAGAAACCCGCCATCGCGAATTTCGTCGCGCTGTACGCATTGCGTCCGGGCACGCCGACGAGACCCGCGAGCGACGACACCGCCGCGATCGAGCCGCGGCTTTGCTTGAGCTGCGGCAGCGCCGCGTGCGTGCACCACACCGCGCCCCAGAAGTTCACGCGCATGAGGTCTTCGTACCAGTGCAGGTCGAGGGCACGCACGTCGGAGAAGAGCGCGTGGGCCGACATGCCGGCGTTGTTCACCAGCACGTCGATGCGCCCGAACAGGTGCACGGCCTTGTCGATGAGCGCACGGCACTGCGCTTCCTGCGCGACGTCCGTCATCACGCACTCGGCTTTCGCGCCGAAGCCGCGGCATTGCTGCGCGACCGCCTCGAGTTTTTGCTGGTTGCGCGCGGCGAGCACCAGTGCCGCCTGCGCGCCGTGCGCACGCGCGAGCTGGCGCGCCATCTCCGCGCCGATGCCGTCGGATGCGCCGGTGATCACGATCACTTTCATGCGCGCACTGTAACGCGCCGCGCTGGGCGAGCCCCGCTAGTGGAAGCAGGACCAGACCAGGTCGCTCACCGCGACCATGATCTGCGGCTTCGTGTAGAGCGTGAAGACGGCCAGCAGCACCGCGACGGCGACCGCGTACGCTGCGATGCGGGCCTTGCGCGACATCATGCCGGCTGCGGCTGCGAGCGCGGGATCGGCGCTTCGCGCACCGGCAGGTTCACGATGGCCGCGAAGATGCCCAGCACGATCGCGATGTACCAGACGATGTCGTAGCTGCCGGTGCGGTCGTACAGGTAGCCGCCCAGCCACACGCCCATGAACGAGCCGACCTGGTGCGACATGAACACGAAGCCGCCCAGCATCGACAGGTGCGCGACGCCGAAGATGTTGGCGATCGTCGCGTTGGTCGGCGGCACGGTGGACAGCCACAGGAAGCCCATCACCGAGGAGAAGATGTACACCGATGCGGGCGACAGCGGCGCCCACAGGAACAGCGCGATCGCGATCGCGCGGCCGAAATAGATGAAGGCGAGGATCTTGCGCTTGGCGAGGCGCTGGCCCAGCGCGCCCGCGATGTAAGTGCCGAAGACGTTGAACAGGCCGATCAGCGCGAGCGCGTAGCTCGCGACTTGCGGCGACAGCCCCTTGTCTTTCAGGTAGCTCGGCATGTGCACGCCGATGAACACCACCTGGAACCCGCACACGAAGTAGCCCGCCATCAGCAACTGGAAGCTCGGGTACTTGAAAGCTTCGCGCAGCGCCTGGCCGATGGTCTGGTCGCGGCGCACGGGCGCGCCCGCGGTGAATCCGGGCTCGCGCATGCCGACCGCCAGCGGCGCCATCAACAGCGAGAACATCGCGAGGAACAGCAGCGCCTCCTGCCATCCGGCGCGCGAGATCAAAAGACCTTCGACAGGCACCATCAGGAACTGGCCGAAGGAGCCGGCTGCCGCCGCGACGCCCATCGCCCACGAGCGCTTGGAAGGATCGACCTGCCGCCCGATCACGCCGTAGACGATCGCGTACGTCGTGCCGGCTTGCGCCGCGCCGATCAGCACACCGGTCGTCAGCGAAAAGACGAGCGGGCTCTTCGACAGCGCCATGCCCGCGAGCCCGAGCGCATAGAGCACCGCACCGACGACGAGCACGCGGAACGCGCCGATGCGGTCGGCCACCATGCCCGCGAAGATCCCGAAGATGCCCCACGACAGGTTCTGGATCGCCAGCGCCAGCGCGAACGTGCCGCGGTCCCAACCCTGCGCCTGCGTGATCGGCTGCAGCCACAAGCCGAAGCCGTGCCGGATCCCCATCGAGAGCGTGACGATCATCGCGCCGCAGGCGAGCACCTGCGTCATGGAGAGGCGTTGGGGCTGCATGCGGCGAATGTATCTTGGGCGCAAATTCCTTGTCGTCACGGGCTTGACCAGCTTCTTGCGGCCGCCGTGCCGCTGGTTCCGGGCTGACGGCTGGGGAGAACTTTTCTCCTGCCTCGCTCGCGGGGCAACAACGTCGGCCCCGCGCAG
>DATBPW010000293.1:0-7898 GCA_036561125.1 Ramlibacter sp.
CGCGATGAGCAGGTTGCGCAGCACGACGCGCGAGACTTGCAGGTTCGATTCGCCGCACTCGGTGTGCACGGCGAACCCGCGGAAATTGAAGTTGCTCGCGAGCAGGCCCACGCATTCGGTGATGCCGTCGCACAGCTTCACGCCTTCGTCCTCACCGGGCTCGATCCACGCGGCGACCTTCAGGCAATTCGCCACCGCTTCGCGCGCGAGCCGGTTGAGCTTCGCGACACTCGAATGGAACTCGGCCGGGTCGGGCGAGCCGCGATCGAGCTTCGCGTTCATCACCTCGGCCATCATCGCGATGGCCTGCAGGTTCACGACCATGTCGTGTTTCAGCGCGGGGCCGAGACGGCGCAGCACGCCATAGCGCGCGGCTTCGGCGCCGGCGCGCGATCGTTTTCCGGATGGGGGCGGCCCGGCTTCCAGGGAGCCGGGCGGGCCGGCGGTGGAAGGGTTCGCTGCAACTGCCATACACCTCCTGTGGTGACCGGGAATCGTGCCCGATGTGCGCAAGCGCGGCCGTAGGACGCTGCGTATGAGCCTGTAGGAAAACGCCCCCGCACGGTAAGTCGCTGCAACGGACGCGATCACGGGTGCTGCGCCGATTCTGCAGTACGCTTTGCGCATGAACAAGGCGTTCACCAGGGAGACCGACAGCGAAGACGACGACGACGAAGCCGCTTTGCCGCCGCTGCCGGCCGGAACGAAAAATTACATCACGCCGCAGGGCTACGCGCGGCTGCGGGAAGAGCTGGTGCAGCTCATCGACGACGAGAGGCCCAAGGTGGTGGAGGTCGTGCACTGGGCCGCGAGCAACGGCGACCGCTCCGAGAACGGCGACTACATCTACGGCAAGAAGCGGCTGCGCGAGATCGACCGCCGCATCCGCTTCCTCACCAAGCGCCTCGAGATCGCCGAGGTCGCCGACCCCGCGTTGCATCACGGCAGCGACCAGGTCTTCTTCGGTGCGACCGTCACGTACGCGGACGAAAACGGCGACGAGCGCACGATCACGATCAAGGGCATCGACGAAGCCGACCACGCGCACGGCGAGGTCAGCTGGATCTCGCCGGTCGCGCGTGCGCTGCTGAAGGCGCGCGAAGGGGACGTGGTGAAGCTCGTGACGCCCGCCGGGCCGCACGACATCGAGGTGATCGAGGTGAAATACCCGGCGCCTAGCGGCCCGGCCTGACCCGCGCCACGCGCATCACCGACGGCGTGCGCTTCAATGCGCGGATCGCCTGTTCTAGGTGCGACTTGTCGCGCACGGCGACGAGGAAGCGCAGGTCGGTGGCGTCCTGCGCTTTTTCTTCGTCCATGTCGACGTGCGTGATGTCCGCTTCGGTGCTGGCGAGCGCCGCCGCGACGCGCGCGAGCACGCCCTTGCCGTTGGCGACGGTGACGAGCACGTTGGTCTCGAACGGGCGCACGGGCTCGTCGGCCCATTCGACGCTGATGAAGCGTTCCGCATCCTTGTGCTGCAGGCGCTTGGCCACCGCGCAGTCGTCGCAGTGCACGACGAGGCCTTCGCCGCGGCCGAGGTAGCCGACGATGCGGTCGCCCGGCACGGGCCGGCAGCACGTGGCGAATTGCACCGAGGCGTTCTCGCTGCCGTCGAGGACCACCTCGCCCTGCGACACGTTCTCGTGCGCGGTGTAGCGCTCGCGCGTGATCAGCAGCGCGTCGGGCTTCTCGCCCATTTCGGCGAGCATCGTGACGAGGCGCTTGGCCACGATGCTGGCGATGCGCTTGCCCAGGCCGACGTCGGTGAGCAGCTCGTCGCGCGTGCGGTTGCCCGTGAAGCGCAGCAGCTTTTCCCACGTCGCGCGGTAGGTCTCGTCGTCGGGCGGGAGTTTTTCCAGGCCTTCGGCGCGCAGCGCCTGCGCGAGCAGCTTCTCGCCAAGCTCGCGCGACTCCGCCTGCGCGAGCGACTTGAGGTGATGGCGGATCTTCGAGCGCGCGCGGCCCGTGCGCACGAACCCGAGCCACGCGGGGTTCGGCGTGGACACGGGCGCCGTCACCACCTCGACGACGTCGCCGTTCTTGAGCTCCGTGCGCAGCGGCACTTGAACGTTGTTGATGCGCGCGGCCACGGTGCGGTCGCCGATGTCGCTGTGGATCGCGTACGCGAAATCGACGACGGTCGCGCCGCGCGGCAACGCCATGATCTGGCTCTTGGGGGTGAAGACGTAGACCGCGTCGGGGAACAGGTCGATCTTGACGTGGTCCCAGAACTCGGCGGCGTCGCGCGTCTCGTGCTGGATGTCCAGCAGCGACTGCAGCCACTTCGTGCCCAGGCGGTCGGTCTGGTCGGGCTCGAGGTCGCTCGCCTTGTACAGCCAGTGCGCCGCGACGCCCGATTCGGCGACGACGTGCATCGCGTGCGTGCGCATCTGGAATTCGACGTTCACGCCCGACGGCCCGACCACCGTCGTGTGCAGCGACTGGTAGCCGTTGACCTTGGGGATCGCGATGTGGTCCTTGAACTTGCCCGGCACCGGCTTGTACATCTGGTGCAGCACGCCGAGTGCCGTGTAGCAATTGAGCACCGTCGGCACGATGACGCGGAAGCCGTAGATATCGGTCACCTGCGCGAAGCTCAGGCGCTTGTCCTCCATCTTGCGGTAGATCGAGTACAGCGTCTTCTCGCGCCCGGCGATCTCGACCGTCAGGCCTTCGGCCTCGAGTGCCTGCACGACTTCCTTGTGCACCTTCTGGATCAGGTCGCGCCGCCGGCTGCGCGCCTTGGCGACGGCCCTCGCGAGGATCGCGTGGCGCCACGGCTGCAGGTAGCGGAACGCGAGTTCCTGCAATTCGCGGTACGTCGCGTTCAGGCCGAGCCGGTGCGCGATCGGCGCGTAGATCTCCAGCGTCTCCGACGAGATGCGGCCCCACTTCTCGCGCGGCACGTCCTGCAGCGTGCGCATGTTGTGCGTGCGGTCCGCGAGCTTCACGAGGATCACGCGCACGTCGCGCGCCATCGCCAGCAGCATCTTGCGGAACGACTCGGCCTGGCTTTCCTCGCGCGTGTTGAACTGCAGCTTGTCGAGTTTCGTCAGGCCGTCGACCAGCTCGGCCACCGGCGCGCCGAAGCGCTCGATCAGGTCGGACTTGCTCACGCCGCAATCCTCGATCGCGTCGTGCAGCAGCGCGGCCATCACGGCCTGCGCGTCGAGCTTCCACTCCGCGCATTGCGACGCGACGGCGATGGGGTGCGTGATGTAGGGCTCGCCGCTCGCGCGGATCTGGCCCAGGTGCGCCTCGTCGGCAAAGCGGTAGGCCTTGCGCACCTGCTCGATGTCGGCGGCGTCCAGGTAGTCGAGCTTGGCGGTGAGCGCGGCGAAGCTGGCCGCAGCCGCGTTGACCGCGGCGGGGCTCTGGGCAGCGCTGGAAGCGCCTGGCTGCCGGGGCTTGTGGCCCTTGCCGGATTCGAGGACGGCGCTCACACCCCTAATGTAGCGCGCCAAACAAAAAAGCACCGCAATGCGGTGCTTTTCGTGACGGCGTGATGAAAGCCCGCGGTCAGCCCGGGACCTTCTTCAGCATCTCCAGGCCGACCTTGCCTTCGGCCACTTCGCGCAGCGCCGTGACGCCGGGCTTGTTCTTCGTTTCGACCTTGGGCGCGTGGCCCTGGCTCAGCATGCGGGCGCGGTACGTCGCGGCGAGCACGAGCTGGAAGCGGTTCGGGATCTTCTCGAGGCAGTCTTCGACGGTGATGCGGGCCATGTCTTGCAGTCCTTGCGTTCGGGCGTCAGGTGATATTCAGGGCCTTGAAGGTATCGGCGCGGGCTCGGCGCTGGGCCGTGTACTTCAGGCGCTGGGCGTGGACGATCGCTTTGAGGTCAAAAAGCGCACGCTCGAATAACTCGTTGATTATAACGAAATCGAATTCCCTTGCTTGCGCCATTTCGTCCGCGGCGTTCTGCAGGCGCAGGTCGATCGTGTCGGGCGAATCCTCGCCGCGGCGCTCGAGCCGCGCGCGCAATTCGTCCCACGACGGCGGCAGGATGAAGACCAGCACCGCGTTGCCGAAGATGCGCTTGACCTGCATCGCGCCCTGGAAGTCGATCTCCAGGATCACGTCGACACCTTGCGCGATGCGCTCCTCGATGCCGCGCTTGGACGTGCCGTAGCGCGCGCCGTGCACGTGCGCCCACTCGACGAACGCGCTGTCGAGGATCATCTTGTCGAACTCCTCGTTCGATACGAAGAAGTACTCGCGCCCGTCCTTCTCCTGCCCGCGGGGCGGGCGCGTGGTGTGCGAGATCGACGGCAGCACGCGCGAGTCGAGCTCGAGCAGCGCCTTGACGAGGCTCGACTTGCCCGCGCCGCTCGGCGCCGCGACCACGAAGAGGTTGCCGGGGTAGTCCATGCGCGATTATCGCCGCGCGGGACCGGCAGCCGGGTCAGTGCGCCATCAGCACCGGCACGGTCATCGATTGCAGCACGGTGCGCGACGCGCCGCCGAGCACCCATTCGCGCGCGCGGCTGTGGCCGTAGCAGCCCATCACGAGCATGTCGCAGCCGATGTCGTAGGCGCGCGAGAGCATCAGGTCGCCGACCAGGTCCGGCTCGGCGCCCGACTCGCGGTGCCACACCGGCTCGATGCCGCGCTGGCGCAGGTAGTTGTCCAGGTCGAGCTTCGAGCCGCGCAGGCCTTCGGGCTCGGTGTTGCCCCACGTCAGCACGTGCACGCGGCGCGCCTTGCGCATCAGCGGCACGGCCGCCGCGACCGCGCGCGCGGCTTCGCGCGTCGGCTTCCATGAAAGCGCGATCTCCTGCGGCTGCGATTTCAGCTCGCCGGTGTACGGAACGACGAGCGCGGGCTTGCCGCTCGCGGCGAGCGTGGCCTCGACCAGGTCGAACGGCACGCCGCCGGCGTCGCCGCCGGGATTGTGCTGCCCGATCACGACGAGGTCGGCATACAGCGCCTGTTCGGCGAACGACGTGGCCATGGGCCAGTCGACCACTTCGCACCAGTGCGCGCGAACGCCCGAGCCGTCGTCCACGGCGGCATCGAACGCCGCCTTCGCCAGCTTCGCGCGTTCCTCATCGACCTCGCGCAGCGCGGCGACGGCCGCGCCGCCCGCTTCGGCGGCGAAGGGAACCTCGATCAGCGACGGCGTGACGGCGTACAGCGCCGATACCGATGCGCCGTGCTGCGTCGCGAGACGGCGCGCGTAGTTCAGGCGCCTCACCGCGGCGGGCGAGTCGTCGAAGTGGACCAGCAGTTGATGAAGCGATGCGGTCATCGCAGCCTCCTGTGAAGGGAACCGATGGCTGCACCTTAGACCGCGCCAGCGGGCGCGCGCTTGACGAGAGTCAAGCGGAACGGGGCTTACTCCACGTTCTGCACCTGTTCGCGCATCTGCTCGATGAGCACCTTCATGTCGACGGAGATGCGCGTGAGGTCGAGCGCCGCCGATTTCGAGCCGAGCGTGTTCGCTTCGCGATGCAGTTCCTGGATCAGGAAGTCCAGGCGCTTGCCGATCTCGCCGCCTTTCTTCACGAGCGCTTCGATCTCCTCGACGTGCGAAGCGAGCCGCGTGAGTTCCTCGGCGACGTCGATGCGGATGGCGAACGCCGTGGCCTCGGACAGCGCGCGGTCCTGCGCCGATTCGGGCACCGCGCTGCCTTCGGCCAGCTGCATCGCGTCCTTCCAGCGTTCGAGGAAGCGCGCGCGCTGCTGTTCGACCAGCTGCGGGATCATCGGCTGCGCCTGCTTCGCCAGCTCGCGCAGCTGCTTCAAGTGCGACAGCAGCATCGCCGCGAGGCGCGCGCCCTCGCGCTCGCGCGCGGCCGCGAGGTCGTCGAGCGCCTGGCGCGCGAGCGCCAGGAGTTGCTCGCCGCGGCCGCTCGTGTCGGTGGTGTCGGCGGACGACAGCCGCACGACATCCGACACGGAAAGCGGCAACGCGTCGGGCAGCCAGGTGCGCACGATGTCCTGCAATCCCGCCAGGCGCTGCAGCAGGCGCGGGCTGGGGTCGCGGAACACGTCGCTGCCGGCCGACTCGAGCTGCGCGCGCACTTCCACCTTGCCGCGTTTGAGTCGTTGCGCGATCAATTCGCGCAGTTGCGGCTCGTGCTGGCGCAAGTCCTCCGACAGGCGGAACGCGATGTCGAGGAAGCGGCTGTTCACGGTGCGGATCTCGAGCCCGAGGCGCGTTGCGTTCGCGCCGGATTCGCCCGCGGCCACGCTCGCTTGCGCGCTTGCGTAACCGGTCATGCTGTACACTGGCATCGAGGTCTCTTCGTAGGGGACGATTCGTCGTTTGAGGCCCTCCATTCTGGATCATGTCGAAGGTCAAACCAGCACCGCTGCCTCCGGACACCGTGATCGGTGGATACCGCATCGTGCGCAAGCTGTCGGCCGGTGGCTTCGGCGTCGTGTACCTGGCCGTGGACAACGAAGGCCAGCAAGTCGCGATCAAGGAATACCTGCCGGCCTCGCTCGCGGGCCGCAACCCCGGCGAGCTGCTGCCGCAAGTGCAGCCCGAAAAGCTGTCGCTCTATCGCCTGGGCCTGAAAAGCTTCTTCGAGGAAGGCCGCTCGCTCGCGCAGATCTCGCACGCCTCGGTGGTGAGCGTGCTCAATTTCTTCCGCGAGAACGAGACCGTGTACATGGTGATGAACTACCTGGAAGGCGCCACGCTCCAGGATTTCATCATCACCGCGCGCGAGCTGAAAAAGCAGAAGGTCTTTCGCGAGTCCACCATCCGCTCGCTGTTCGACGAGATCCTGCGCGGCTTGCGCATCGTGCACCAGCACAAGATGCTGCACCTGGACATCAAGCCGGCCAACATCTTCATCACCGACGACAACAAGGCGGTGATGATCGACTTCGGGGCCGCGCGCGAAGTGCTGTCCAAGGAAGGCAACTTCATCCGCCCGATGTACACGCCCGGCTTCGCGGCGCCCGAGATGTACCGGCGCGATTCGTCGATGGGCCCGTGGACCGACATCTACGCCATCGGCGCGTGCATCTACGCCTGCATGCAGGGCTACCCGCCCAACGACGCGCCGCAGCGCCTGGAGAAGGACCGCCTCGCGCTGGCCTTGTCGCGGCTGCGCGGCATCTACTCGGACAACCTGATCGAGGTGGTCGAGTGGTGCATGTCGCTCGATCCGCTGTCGCGCCCGCAGTCGGTCTTCGCGCTCCAGAAGGAGCTCTCGCGCGAAGGCGAGCGGCGCTACACGAAGCTGTCCGTCGGGGAGAAAATGCGCCTGCAGTTCGACAACATGGTGTCGGATACAAAAAAGAGCATGAAGCGCGCGACCACGTTCGGCGCCAAGGCAAAATGAGCCCGGCGCCGCACTGAGCGCGGCCCGGACCACCGATGAAATTCTCTGTCTTCCAGATCAGCCGGAAGGGCGGCCGCGAGAAGAACGAAGACCGCATGGGCTACTGCTACACGCGGGAGTCGGGCCTGTTCGTGCTCGCCGACGGCATGGGCGGCCACCCCGAAGGCGAAGTCGCGGCGCAGCTCGCGTTGCAAACCGTCTCGGCGCTGTTCCAGAAGGAAGCGCGCCCGGTGGTGCAGGACATCGCGCAGTTCCTGTCGACGGCGGTGATGGCCGCGCACCACCAGATCATTCGCTACGCGAGCGAAAAGGGCATGCTCGACACGCCGCGCACCACACTCGTCGCGTGCATCGTGCAGGGCTCGTCGGCCACGTGGGTGCATTGCGGCGACTCGCGCCTGTACGTGGTGCGCTCCGGCGAGCTGCTCACGCGCACGCGCGACCACTCGTACCTCGAACAGCAGGCGGGTGCGGCGGCCGCCGGCAACTCGGTCGTGCAGCGGCTGGAGCGCATCAACCGCAACATCCTCTTCACCTGCCTCGGCTCGCCGACCAAGCCGGTGTTCGACGTCACCGGGCCGGTCACGCTGCAGCAG
>DATBPW010000294.1:0-2852 GCA_036561125.1 Ramlibacter sp.
GTGCCCACGTCGAGGCGCTTGCGCGGCTCGTACATGTCGACGATCGAGCGCGTGAAGTCGAGCGCGTTCGCGCCTTCGTTCACCAGCATCACGTCGGGCCGCGCCTTGATCTTCTCGCGCACGACGTTGAGCGCGCTGTGGAAGTTCATCGGCGACGGGTTCTTCGCCAGCGTCTCGGCCATCTTGGTGAGGTTCTTGTCCTTGCGCTCGGCGATCGCGCCCGTCCAGTCGGCCGGCGGCTTGGACCACGAGCTGCCGAGCGCGCCGTTCAGCGCAGTCATCACCGAGCCCACGTCACCGACGAGCGGCGCGTCGATCGCGACGTTGCTGTCGGCTTCGATCGGGGAGATGTCGACCTGGATGAACTTCTTGTTCGCTGCGTCCTTCGCCGACCCGGCGCCCCACGTCTTGCCCTTGCCGTGCGACAGCAGCCAGTTCAGGCGCGCGCCGACGAGCATCACGACGTCGGCTTCGGCCAGCACATACGAACGCGCGGCGGATGCCGATTGCGGATGGTTGTCGGGCAGCAGGCCCTTGGCCATCGACATCGGCAGGTACGGCACGCCGGTCGTTTCGATGAACTTCTTGATCTCCGAATCGGCGCGCGCATAGGCCGCGCCCTTGCCGAGGATCACGAGCGGCTTCTTCGCGCCCTTGAGCAGCGCGACCGCGCGCTGCACGGCGTCCGCGCCGGGAATCTGCTTCGGCGCGGGATCGACCACCTTGATCAGCGACTTCCTGCCGGCATCGGCCGCGACCGACTGCGCGAACACCTTCGCGGGCAGGTCGAGGTACACGCCACCGGGACGGCCCGAGCACGCGGCGCGGATCGCACGCGCAATGCCCACGCCGATGTCCTCCGCGTGCAGCACGCGGAAAGCGGCCTTGCACAGCGGCTTGGCGACGGCGAGCTGGTCCATCTCTTCGTAGTCGCCTTGCTGCAGGTCGACGATCTCGCGTTCGCTCGAACCCGAAACGAGGATCATCGGGAAGCAGTTGGTGGTGGCGTTCGCCAGCGCCGTGAGGCCGTTCAGGAAGCCCGGCGCCGACACCGTGAAGCACACGCCCGGCTTCTGCGTGAGGAAGCCCGCCGCGGCCGCGGCATTGCCCGCGTGCTGCTCGTGGCGAAAGGAGATGACCCGCAGCCCCTCGGCCTGCGCGATGCGCAGGAAATCGGTGATGGGAATGCCGGGGAGCGCGTAAAGCGTTTCCAGGCCGTTGAGCTTGAGCGCGTCGATCAGGAGGTGGAAACCGTCGGTGGTCGCCGACTCCGGGGAGGAGGTTTCGGTGGTCATGGAATTGGCAATAGAGCGGCTGGCAAAAGGGCCGCGGCTATGATAGGAAGCGCGCATTCCAATCGCTCTTGACTGCGGTCAATTTCGAGGGAATGAGCAGCGGAACACGCACCTTTTCATGACCCCCGGGCCCCTCATCCAGAACATCGACAACCATCCCGAGCGCAACGTCATCCGTGTGCAACTGGCGCACAACATCCTGCTCAAGGGAATGACGGCGGCGCAGACGATGGAGCTGGAGCCGCACCTCGTGCTCGTGGACTGCCCGAAGGGCTACATGCTGCTCAACCAGGGCGTGCACGAGATGGAGCAGTACTTCATCCTCGAAGGCATCCTGCGGCGGGTGGTGAGCAACCCCGAAGGCAAGCAGATGATCCTGCGCTTCGCCGCGGAAGGGGAGATGGAGACCAGCTATGCGGCGTGGCGCCTGGGCACGCCCACGCCGTACAGCATCGAATGCGTCACGCGCGCGCGCGTCGCGAAGATGCCGCTGCGCGACTGGGTCGCGTTCACCGAGAGGCATCCCGGCCTGATGCAGGCGTTCGAATACTCGGTGATGCACCACATGGGCGAAATCATGGCGCACACGATCACGCTGCACCTGCTCGACGCGCCCGGGCGCGTGAAGCGCTTCATGCGCAAGCACGCCGAGATCGCCGAGCGGCTCCCGAAAAAGGAGCTCGCGCACTACCTCAACATCGCGCCCGAGACGCTCAGCCGGCTGAAGCAGCGCGGCAAGATCTGAAAAGAAAAACGGGTGCGCGAGGCACCCGTTTTGTCATGCGTGGCGCAGCGTCAGGGCGTGCCGCGTACGTTCACCGCCTCGATCTGCTTCGCGCGCATCGGCTGCAGGACGAACTTGGCGAGCAGGCCCGCAACGATGGAGATCGTCGCCGCGAACAGGAACACCGTGTCCCAGTCGCCCTTGGTGGCGATGTAGGCGGACAGCGGGACCAGCAGCGACGCTGTTCCCTTGGCCGTGTACATCATGCCGGCGTTGGCTGCCGCGTTCTTCGCGCCGAACGTGTCGGCCACGAGGGCCGGGAAGATCGAGAAGATCTCGCCCCAGCACAGGAACGTGAGCGCCGCGAAGGTCATGAACAGGGCCGGTTCGTGGCCGAACTGCTTCAGCCCGAGCATCGCGATGCCTTCACCGCAGAACACCAGCATCATCGTGTTTTCGCGCCCGATACGGTCCGAGATGAATCCGCACAGCGGGCGCGTGAAGCCGTTCGCGAGGTTGTCGATCGCCAGCGTCATCGTGAGCAGCGGCAGCGTCAACCCGAGGAGCGTCATCGGCATCTTGGCGAAGCCGTAGTCCTTCGCGATCGGGCCGATCTGCGCCGTGGCCATCAGTCCACCGGCCGCGACGGCGACGAACAGCACGTACGTCATCCAGAAGGTCGGCGTGCGCACCATCTGGCCCGCGTTGTAGTCGATCCGGGTCGCGACGATCCGCGTGGCCGGGACGACGCCCTTCGGGGGCCGCGGCTTCGACAGGAACAGCGACACCACGAAGATGATCACGCCTTGCCCGATGCCGAAGAACAGGAAGGT
>DATBPW010000295.1:0-2231 GCA_036561125.1 Ramlibacter sp.
GGTGGAGTCGGCCTGGCCGTTGCCGGTCTTCACGAGGTAGTAGCCGTCCTCCACGCCGCCGATCATGTCTTCCAGCTTCGCGGTGCCCGGCAGGATCGCCGTATTGCGCATGCGCACCAGCGGCTCGTCCGACGGCGCGTAGGCGCGTGCGCTGCCCGTGGGGCGGCTCCCCATGCGTGCGGCCGTCTCGCGACTGTTCATGAATTCGGTGAGCATGCCGTTCTTGATCAGCACCGCGTCGCGCGCCGGCGTGCCTTCGTCGTCGGCGTAGACGGGGATCATCACTTCCTCGCCCTGGTACGTGTGCGCGATGTCGATCATCGTGACGAGGTCGCTCGCGACGCGCTGGCCGACGAGGCTGCCGGTGACGGCGCCACCGAGCACCAGGTCGGCTTCGCACGGATGGCCCATCGCCTCGTGCGCGAGCATGCCCGCGAGTTCGGGGGCGAGCACCACGGTGAGCTTGCCGCCGCGCGCGGGCACCGCTTCCCACTTCGCGCGCACGTGCCGGTGCAACTCGTCGAGCTCGGGCGCGAGGCGATCGGTCGACAGGTCGAGGTCCGCGAGGCTGCCCTTGCCGCTGACGATGTGCATGATCTCCACGGGCGCGCCGTCCTGGCCCGTCGCGGTGAACGTGACGTAGCAAAGCGCGCGCTGGATGCTGTTCAGCACGTCGCTGCCGGTGCTGGTCGTCAAGTGCTTGCTGTGGTGTTCGTCGGAGAGCAGCACGCGCGTCGACTTGAGATCCGCATAGCGCTCCTTGCACCAAGAGGAGATCTCGGCCATGCGCTCGACGCATTCGTCCTGGCCGATCGCGGCGCGGCCCTTGAAGACGTGTTCGCCGCGGTACGTGCCCTCGGGCAGCGCGAGGCCCTCCTTCTTGCCGAAGCGCGACATCGCCTGCGCGTTCTTGCGCGCGCCCTGCGTGACGCGCTCGATGCCCGTGTCGGTCGCGTCGTTCGTCGACGCGAAGCCCCAGTAGCCGCCTTCGTACGCACGCGCGCTGGCGCCGGTGTCGGTGATCTGGGAGTTGAGGGTGAGGTTGCCGTCCACCATCAGGAGGCGGCGCTTGCGCAGCTCGTGGCGGCGCGTTTCCAGGTAAGACATGCCTGCTCCAGTCAATCGGCCCCTGGTGGGGGCCGGAGCGCTATTACATCACTTCAACAGCCGGACGCAGAAGCCGCAGAAGCTCCGCAGAAAACTTCGGGGGACCATCAAGAAACTTCTTTTCTGAACCTTCTGCGTCACTTCTGCGTCTTCTGCGTCCTGAACCCGAATTGAAGCTCATCCGTGAAACCCTGCTCGCTTCGCCAACACTTTCGCGCTATGTTGCACAGCTCGATCCCTGCGCGAGGAGGCGGCCATGGAGTTCGATTACGTCATCGTCGGCGGCGGGTCGGCGGGCTGCGTGCTGGCCGCGCGCCTGTCGGAAGATCCGCAAGTGCGCGTCGCGCTGCTCGAAGCGGGGCCGCCGGACACCAGCGTCTTGATCCACTGCCCCGCGGGTCTCGCCGTGCTCGCCAAGGGCGTCGGCGGCGTCAACTGGGCGCTCGACACCGTGCCGCAGCAAGGCCTGGGCGGCCGGCGCGGCTACCAGCCGCGCGGCAAGGTGCTGGGCGGCTCGAGCTCCGTCAACGCGATGGTCTACATGCGCGGCCACCGCACGGACTACGACCACTGGGCCGAGCTTGGCAACCGCGGCTGGTCGTACGACGAGGTGTTGCCGTACTTCAAGAGCTCCGAGCACAACGAGCGAGGCGCCGATGCCTTCCACGGCACCGGCGGCCCGCTCAACGTGATGGACCTGCACAGCCCCAACCGCTTCAGTTCCGTGTTCGTCGAAGCGGGCAAGCAGGCGGGCTTTGCCGAAAACCGCGACTTCAATGGCAGCGAGCAGGAAGGCGTCGGCGTCTACCAGGTCACGCACAAGCACGGCGAACGCTTCTCCGCCGCGAAGGCGTACCTCACGCCGAACCGCTCGCGCGAAAATCTCAAGGTGATCACCGGCGCGCACGCGACGCGCATCGTGCTGGAAGGCAAGCGCGCGACCGGCGTCGAGTTCGTGCAAGGCGGCGTGAAGCAGCAGGTGCGCGCGATGCGCGAGGTGCTGGTGTGCGGTGGGGCGCTGCTGTCGCCGCAACTGCTCATGCTGTCGGGCATCGGCCCGGCGCAGCACCTGCTGGAAAACCGCATTCCCGTCGTGCACGACCTGCCCGGCGTCGGCGCGAACC
>DATBPW010000296.1:0-3613 GCA_036561125.1 Ramlibacter sp.
CGGCGGCATGCCGTCCTCCATGTGACGCACGATGTTCTCGAGCACCACGATGGCGTCGTCGACCACCAGGCCCACGGCCAGCGTGATCCCCAGCAGCGAGATGTTGTCCAGGCTGTAGCCGAGCCAGTACAGCAGCGACATGGCGCCGATCAGCGAGATCGGCATGGTCACGCCGGGAATCAGCGTCGCCGTCGCGCGGTGCAAGAACAGGAAGATCACCAGGATGACGAGCATCACCGTGATGCCCAGCGTGATGTTCACGTCGTGCACTGCGGCGCGGATCGACACCGAGCGGTCGTTGAGCACCGTGATGCGGATCGAGCCGGGCAGCTGCGCGCGGAACTGCGGCAACAGCTTCTTGACCGAGTCGACCACCTGCACAGTGTTCGCGTTCGGCTGGCGCTGCACCGACAGCATGATGGCGCGCTGTCCGTTGTAGCTCGCGGAGGTCTTGACCGATTCGTAGCTGTCTTCCACCGTCGCCACCTCGGACAGCCGCACGGGCGCGCCGTTGTGCTGGGCGACGATGATGTTCGAGAACTCCCTGGCGTTCCGCAGCTGCGCGTTGGCCTGGATCGTCAGCGTCTGGTGCGGGCCGTCGAGCACGCCGACGGGCGTGTTCGAGTTCGCGGCGTTGATCGCCTTCGCGAGGTCGTCCAGCGTGATCCCGCGCGCATTGAGCAGGTCCGTGTTCGCGCGGATGCGCACCGCGAAGCGCTTCTGGCCGTAGACGTTGACTTGCGCGACGCCGTCCACCGTCGACAGCGTCGGTGCGATCAGGTTCTCGGCGTAGTCGTCGAGGTCGGCGAGGCCCATCGACGGCGAATCGAGCGCGATGAACAGCACCGGCGCGTCGGCCGGGTTGACCTTGCGGTACGACGGCAGCTGCAGCATTTCGGCCGGCAGGTTGCGCTGGGCGCGCAGCAGGGCCGCCTGCACGTCGACGGCGGCGGCGTCGATGTCACGGTCGTTGTCGAATTCGACGGTGATCTGCGTGCTGCCGAGCGTGTTGACCGAGCTGATCAACTTGATGCCCGCGATGGTGGAGAACTGCTTTTCGAGCGGGAGCGCGACGGAGCTGGCCATCGTGTCGGGCGCCGCGCCCGGGAGCTGCGCCGTCACCGCGATCACCGGCGTGTTGTAGCTGGGCAGCGCCGAGATCGGGATCTTCAGGTACGCGAGGACACCCGCCACGACCAGCGCCGCGCTGAGCAGCACGGTCATCACCGGTCGGCGGATGCACAGCTCGGAGATGTTCACGAAGGATTCCTCTGCGCGACGGATGCCGCACCTGCGGCGCCCTGGCGTGCGCCGGGGCCTTCCACGCGCACGCGCGAGCCGGGCCGCAGGTTCTGCTTGCCTTCCACGACGATGCTGTCGCCCGGCTGCACGCCGCGCACGACCGCGCGGTCGCCCGCGGAGTGGTCGAGGTCGATCTTGTGCATTTCCGCGTTGCCGTCCTTGACGACGTAGACGACGCGGCCGGCCGGGCTGGTGATGATCGCCGCCGAGGGAATCACCGTGGCGCCGCGCAGGACACGCACGGTGATGGTCGTGTTCACGTACTGCCCCGGCCACAGGAGGTTGCCCTTGTTGTCGAACTGCGCCTTCGCGCGAACGACGCCCACGCTCGGGTCGACGGTGTTGTCGACGAACGTGAGGGTGCCCCGCAGCGGCTCGGCCCGGCCCGGGATGGTGGCGACCACGGGCGATTTCACCTTGGCGGCATCCAGCAAATCCTGCAGGCTGCCTTCGGGCACGGGGAACGTCACCGCGATCGGGTCGAGCTGCGTCACGGTCACGAGCGTCATCGCCGGCTGCACGAGAGTGCCGGTGAACACGGGAATCGCACCCGTGCGTCCGGAGATCGGCGCGCGGATCTCGTCGTAGCTCAATGCGACCTGCGAGGCTTGCACCGCGGCGCGATCGGCGGCGACGGCGGCGCGCTGGGCCTCGACCTGCGACAGCGCGTTCTCGGTCGCGCTCTTCGCGATGAAATTCTGCGCCAGCAACTCCTGGCTGCGCTTGTACTGGCGTTCGAGGTCCGCGAGCGTCGCCTGGTCCTTCAGCTGCTGCGCCTTCGCCTTCTCGAGGTTGGCGACGTCGGCGCGCGCGTCGAGCGTGAACAGCAACTGGCCCGCCCGCACATAGTCGCCTTCCTTGACGTGCACCTTCGCGACGACGTTGCTCACCTGCGGCTTGATGTCGACGGTGTTGAGCGACACCACGTTGCCGTTGACGCTCACCTGCACGGGCACGTCCTGCGTCTGGGCGGCGGCGACGGTCACGGCAACCGCGGCCCCGGTCGCGGCGCTCGCTGCGCGGGCAGCGCCTTCCGCGGACTTCGACGACGAGGCCCACCAGGCAGCGCCCGCGGCCATGACGATGACCGCGGCGGCTGCCGCAGCGAGTGTTCTTGTGGATGCCATCGAATGCTGTCCGCCCGTAGTGCGCCGGGCGCGGGATTGCCAGCCCGACAGTGTATCGGGCGCATGCTGGCGTGACTGTGTCTCGCGGCCCGGGTCCCTCGCGAAACCGCGAAGAACGCGCCGCTTTTACGCTCGCTTTACACAGGCGGCGCGGCGCGCTGGCCCAGGCCGACCTCGACGCCCAGGTTCGCCAGTTCGTCGGCCCGCTCGTTGCCCGGGTCGCCGTCGTGGCCCTTGACCCATCGCCATTCGATGTCGTGCCCCTGCTGCGACACGAGCTCGTCGAGGCGCTGCCACAGCTCGACGTTCTTCACCGGCTTCTTGTCCGCGGTGCGCCAGCCCTTGGCCTTCCAGCCGCGCAGCCATTCGGTCATGCCCTTCAGGACGTACAGGCTGTCCACGTGCAGCTTCACGGCGCAGGGCCGCTTGAGTGCCTGCAATGCCTGGATGACGGCCATCAGCTCCATGCGGTTGTTGGTCGTCTCGCGCTCGCCGCCGTACAGCTCTTTCGTCGTGGGGCCGGAGCGCAGCAGCACGCCCCACCCGCCCGGCCCGGGGTTGCCCTTGCACGCCCCGTCCGTGTAGATCTCCACTTCGTTCACAGCACTTCTTCTTTTTCGAGGTTGTAGGTGGGTCGCTGGCGATTCGTGAGCGGCACCGGGGCGGTCGCGATCGCGGGCGCGGGCCGCCATGCGGGGCCGATCAATTTCATGCCGCGCACGCGCTTGACCGCGACGATGAAATACACCGCGCCGAAGATCGGCCACCACCGCTCGCCGACGTGATCGAGCCAGTCGAAGCGTTCGAGCCAGCGGTCCGTGACGAACGAAGGCCGCCAGCAGCCGAACGTGCTGGCTTCGACCTCGAAGCTCAGCAGTCGCAGCCAGTCGCGCAGGCGCCAGTAGCCGATGAAGTCGCCTTCGGACGGCAGGTAGAGCTCGCCGAAGCCCAGCTTGCGGTAGATGTGCGCGCGGCGCTGGCGCAAGCCCCACAGGCTGGCCGGGTTGAGGCAGCAGATGACGATCTTTCCCTCCGGCACCAGTACGCGCTCGACTTCGCGCAAGGTCGCGTGCGGGTCGACATTGAGTTCCAGCGAATGCGGCAGCACCACGAGGTCGAGGCTGTTCTCCTCGAACGGCAGCGCAGCGAAGTCCGTCACCATGGCGGGCTTCGGCATGCCCGGC
>DATBPW010000297.1:0-1580 GCA_036561125.1 Ramlibacter sp.
TCGCGAGGTGCTCGCGTCCGTGCTGTTCGTCACGGTGGGCTTCCTTGCGCTGTTCTTCTTCTTCGACCTGCTCGACGAATTGCCCAACGTCGGCCGCGGCCTGAGCAGCTACCGGCTCACGCAGGCTTTCATCTACGTCGCGCTGATGGTGCCGAGCCACCTGTACGAGCTGTTGCCGATCGCGGTGCTGATCGGGACCATCTTCGTGATGGCGCGCCTCGCGCAAAGCTCGGAGTACACGATCCTGCGCACGAGCGGGCTGGGCCCGTGGCGCGCGCTGCGCACCTTGCTCGTGCTCGGGCTCGCGTTCACCCTCGTGACGTTCGCGGCCGGCGACTACCTCGCGCCCGCCGCCGATCGCACGGGCCAGCTGCTCAAGGCGCGCCTGGAAGGCCGCATCAGCGTCGGGCAGACCGGCGCGTGGCTGAAGGAGCGGCAGGCGTTCCACACGTACAACGTCAACGTGGGCGCGCTCACGCCCGAGGGCGACATGCAGGCGATCCGGATCTTCGAATCGGATTCGCGCGGCTTCCTCGTGTCGATCACCAGCGCGCCGCGCGGCCGCGTCGCCGACGGGTCATGGATGCTCGAGGACGCCGAGCGCAGCGAATTCACGATGCAGGGCCCGGACGCGCCGCGTGTCGACACGGTGAAGATGCCGCAGTACCGCTGGCCGACCGAGATCACGCGCGAGATGGTGTCGGTCGCGCTGCTCAAGCCCGATCGCATGAGCACGCTCGACCTGTTCCAGTACATCCAGCACCTCGAGGCGAACGGCCAGACGTCGCAGCGCTACGAGATCGAGTTCTGGCGCAAGGTCTTCTATCCGCTCAGTTGCACCGTGATGGTCGTGCTCGCGCTGCCGTTCGCGTACCTGCATTTCCGTGCGGGCGGGATCACGTCGTATGTGTTCGGCGGCGTGCTGATCGGCATCAGCTTCTTCCTGCTCAACAACGTCTTCGGCTACGTCGGCAACCTGCAGAACTGGCGCCCCTGGCTCACGGCCGCGGCGCCGGGACTGATCTACTCCGTGATGTCGCTCGGTGCGTTCGGCTGGCTCGTGCTGCGACGATGACGCGCGCCATCGTCCTGTTCGGCCACGGTTCGCGCGATGCGCAGTGGCGCGCGCCGATGGATGAAGTCGCGCGGCGCATTCGCTCGCGCGTCGCGCAGGTCGATGTGCGCTGCGCGTTCCTCGAGCTCGATCGCCCGGCGTTGCCCGACGCGATCGCCGAACTGGTGGAGGCCGGCGCCGGGTCGATCCGCGTGGTGCCGATGTTCCTCGGCGCGGGCCGCCATGCCCGCGAGGACCTGCCGCGCATCGTCGAGCACTGCCGCCACGAACACCCCACCGTGACCATCGAACTGGAGCCGTTCGTGGGCGAAGACGCGCGGCTGCTGGACCTGATCGCAACGCTCGCCCTCGAATAGCCACCGCGCCGGCGGGGCGGGCTGCTCGGGCATAATGAATTTCTTCCTTAGAAGAAATCCGGCATGAACCTCCATCAGTTCCGATTCGTGCAGGAGGCGGTGCGCCGCAACCTCAACCTCACCGAGGCCGCGAAAGCCCTGCACACCTC
>DATBPW010000298.1:0-1681 GCA_036561125.1 Ramlibacter sp.
CCGCTGCGGGGATCGCGCCGGCCAGCAGCAACTGGCTGTCGTTCAGTGCCAGGCCCGTCACGATGCGCTCGCCGTAGCCGCCCGCGCCGACGAATGCCGCGATGGTCGCGGTGCCGATCGAGATCGCTGTGGCGATGCGCACGCCCGCGAGGATCGTCGGCGCGGCCAGCGGCAACTGGACGTTGCGCATGCTTTGCGCCCGAGTCATGCCCAATGCGGTCGCGGCGTCGCGCAGGCCTTGCGGCACTTCCGCGAGCCCCGTGACGCAGTTGCGCATGATGGGCAGCAGCGAGTACAGCGTGAGGGCGATCAGCGCGGGCACGACGCCGATCACGCCGAGCAGCCCGATGAGGATCGCGAGCAGTGCGATCGACGGGATCGTCTGGAGCAATCCCGCGAACGCCAACAGCATGGCGCGCGAACGCCGATGCGGAAACGCGAGCACGCCCAGCGGAATGCCGATGAGGCAGGCCGCCACGACCGATGCGCCGACCAGCCACAGGTGTTGCAGCGTGAGGCGCGTGAAGTCTTCGCCGAAGACGCGCTGCAACAGCGACGTGCGTTGCGCTTTTGTTGCGGCATGGCCCGCGAGGAAGTCGCGTGCGATGCGGTCGAACTTCTGCCCGTCGAGCTCCGCCTTCGCGTTCATCGCGATCATCGCGCGCTCGTCGATGCGGCCCTCGAGCTTCGCGAGCAGCGCCCACGCCTGCGGGAATTTCCGCGGCACGTCGAGGCGATACAGCACGAGCGCGTCGTAGCGCGGGAAGTAGGCCTTGTCGTCGTCGAGCACCACCAGGCCCAGGTGCGCGATCTTCGCGTCGGTCGTGTAGATGTCCATCACGTCGATCTGCTTCGCCGCGATCGCGTTGTAGGCGATGCCGTGATCGAGTCCCGACGGTTTCTGCGGCAGCGAATACGCCTGCGCGAGGCCCGGCCAGCCGTCGGCGCGGCCGATGAATTCGTTCGAGAGCCCGAGCTTCAGTTCCGGATGCTTCGCGAGGTCGCTGATGCTGCGGATGCCCAGCCGCTTCGCGTCGTCGGCGCGCATCGCGAGCGCATAGCCGTCGTTGAACCCGAGCGGGATCGCCGCGCCGAGTCCGAGCGGCGCGAGTTGCCGGTTCATTTCCGCAAGCGGCAGCGGCTTCGGGCTCTTGAGGATCTCCAGCGACACGGTGCCCGCGTATTCGGGATACAGGTCGATGCTGCCGCCGCGCAGCGCCTCGTACACGATCGCCGTGTTGCCCAGGCCTTCGCGCACCTGCGGCGGCGCGGGCAGGCCGGGCGCGGCGGTGTCCGCGAGGATGTGGGCGAGGATGTACGACTCGGTGAAGCGCTTCGAGCCGATCCGCAGCGTGTCCTGCGCGTGCACGAGCGCGCAGGCGCAAAGGAGCAAGAGGGCAGTGAGTCTCCTCATCGCCGCGAAGGATAGCTCAGGCCCTGCGGTTCAGGATTCGAACGGGCCGAGCTTGACGAAAGCGCCGCCCTGGTAGATGCGCGCGGGGTCGTCTGCCGCGAGCGGCGGCTGCGTTTCGACCTTGGAGCGGAACTGCTCCGAACTGTCCTGCGCGCGAAAGCCCAGGTGCGCGGCTGCGCCGTTGTCCCACCACTTGTCCTTGTTGTCCGACATGCCGTAGACGATCGTGTGCCCGAGCTTCGGCGCGAACAGGCAGCAGCGCACGAG
>DATBPW010000299.1:0-1513 GCA_036561125.1 Ramlibacter sp.
GGCCGTGGCAATCGATGATGAGGGTCATGCGCTTTCCATTCCCTGTCTGCGCTTCGCGTCCCGGGTGGACGGCGAAGCCATGAAGCCGAGCATCTCGCGGACGGCCTCGCGCTGCGTGGACGCCGCGCAAACCGCTCCCGAAAACGTGGTGATGATCGCCACCGGCGCGGGCATCGGGCCGATGACCTCGATGCCCGGCTGGTGGATCAATTCCGCAAGCTGCTGGAAGCCGAGCGCGACCTTGCCATCGGCGACGAGCGAGCCGACCGGAACGCCCGGCGGCGCCTGCACGAGCCGCGCGCGCATCGCGTCGGCGAGGCCCCAGCGCTCGACGAGTTTCACGAGCGACGTGCCGCTGGGCCCCGTCGAGTAACCCACAGACGGTGCGTCGAGCATCGCGCGCTTGAGCGCTTCTTCGGTCGAGATGTCGGGCCGCGACGCGCCGGCCTTGACCGCGACGCTCACGCCCGAACGCACGATGTCCACGCGGGTTCCGGCCACGACCTTGCCGGCTTGCTGCAGCTTGTCGATCGCGTCCACCGCGAGGAACACGACGTCGAAAGCTTCGTCGGCCTGCACGCGCCTGGCCGCATCGACGCCGCCCACGGATTCGACTTGCACCTCCACGCCACTGCGCTCGCGGTACAGGGCCGCCAGCTCGGCAAGGAGCTGCTTCGTCGCCATGGAAGAGATGCCCCGGATCGCGGCCATCGGGCGATTGTCGGCACGCGCGGCGGTGACAGCGAGGCTGCACCGTCTCTAGCAGCTATAGCAGTTCAGCATAATGGGTGCTCACCATTGCAGGAATCATGGATCTCAAGCAGCTCGAGTACTTCGTCCGCGTGGCCGAGCTCGGCAGTTTCACGCGCGCGGCGGTCGAGCTCGACGTCGCGCAGCCCGCCCTCAGCCGCCAGGTGCGCCTGCTCGAAGTGGAGCTGCGCCAGACGCTGCTCGTGCGCAACGGCCGCGGCGCGGTGCCGACCGAGGCGGGCCAGGTGCTGCTGGAACACGGGCGCGGCATCCTGCACCAGGTCCAGCGCGCGCGCGACGACCTCGGCCGCCTGCGCGGCGGCCTGTCGGGCCGCGTCGCGCTCGGCTTGCCCAGCAGCGTGGCGCGCGTGCTAGCCGTGCCGCTCACGCGCGCGTTCCGCGAGGCGATGCCCGACGCGAAGCTGTCGATCAGCGAAGCGCTTTCGTCGGGGTTGCAGGAGGGACTGGCGAGCGGCCGCCTCGACATCGCTGTGCTGTACAACGCGCAGCCCTCGCGCGAACTCGACGTGATTCCGCTCGTCGAGGAAGATTTGCTGCTCGTGCGCGCGCGACCGCCCGGCCTGCACGAAGATCCGCCGCCCGGGCCCGTCGAGCTCGCCGAAGTCGCGAAGCTGCCGCTCGTCATCCCCAGCCGGCCCAATGCAATCCGCATGCACGTCGAGTCCGCGCTGGCGCGGATTGGGGCGCGGCCGAACGTCGCGCTCGAGATCGACGGCGTGACGGCGATCCTCGACCTCGTGCT
>DATBPW010000300.1:0-23118 GCA_036561125.1 Ramlibacter sp.
GCTCGTGGTCTTCTTCTTCGCCAATTCGTTCTCCCTTGAAGGGCGCCTGCGCGCCCGGGTGGCCGATCCCGATTGTCGGACAGCGCGGCGGAAAAATGTGTCGCTTTGCGATATATCCGTTTCGGGGATCGCGGACGACGCGGGGCCCGCCGTTGGCCGCTCACTATTCGGAGCGGTTCGCGCGCCACGGGTTCCCCGCGCGTGCACGTAGGAGCGCGCCGACCGCATCGCGCGGCGCCGGCCTGCGATCAGCAGCGCGAGGCGAGGTGGAGCGCGCGGGCGCCGGCTTCATAGCCGAGCGCGCGCATGCGCCGCCATGGAACAGCAGCGACGCGCGTGCCCGGCAGCGGAAGGGCCTGCACGCCGGTGAGGTTGAGCACGAAGCGCGCGAGTTCGCGCCCGAGCACCGTGCCCGGCGCGATGCCGCGGCCGTTGAAACCGCTGAACGAGACGACGTTGCGATCGAGCTCGTGGAAGCGCGGCAGCGCGTCGGCCGTCATGCCGATCGTGCCGTACCACGCGTGCTCGAACGGGATATCCCGCAGTTGCGGAAACAGCTTCGCGATCGCGCGGCGCGCCCAGTCGCCGTGGATTGCACGGCCGGCGCCGCTCAACGCGCCGACGCTGCCGAAGACCAGGCGGTGCGCCGCATCGACGCGGAACGACGACAGCACGCGGCGCGTGTCCCAGGCGCCGTGGCGCGCGGGGAGGATCTCGCGCGCGATGTGCGGCGGCAGCGGCGCGGTCGCGATATTGAAGTAGGGCAGGCGGACTTGTTCGCGCTCGACACCCGGCCACACGCCGTCGCTGCGTGCGTAGACGTCGGTGGCGACGATGACCCAGTCGGCTTCGACGAACGCGCCCGTGCCTGTCGCCAGCTTCCATGTCGCGCCGGAACGCGACGCGTGGGTGACGGGCGTTTGCGTGAAGACGCCGGCGCCGGCGCGCATCGCCGCGGCCGCGAGCCCGCGCACGTAGGCGAGTGGCTGGATGGTGCCCGCGCGGCGGTCGAGCAGCGCGCCCGCATAGGCGGTCGTGCCTGTGAGCTCGCTCGTGCGTCGCTTATCGAGCACTTCCACAGGCGCATCGCGCTCGTGCCACTGCCGCGCCCGCGCCTCGATCTCGGCGAGGCCGCGCGAGCCGACCGCGCAGTGCAGCGTGCCGTGCCGGACGGCGTCGCACTCGATGCCATGTTTCGCGATCAGGTCGAACACCACGCCAGGCGCGTCGCCGAGCAGCGCGAGCAGGCGTTCGCCGTACACGTTGCCCAGGCGCTCGATCAGCACCGACGGCATGACCCACATGCCGGCGTTCACGAGCCCGACGTTGCGCCCCGATGCGCCGTAGCCGATTTCCTGCGCCTCCAGCACCGCGACACGCGCGCCGGCCTCGGCCAGGTGCAGCGCGGCCGATGTGCCGGTGTAGCCCGCGCCCACGATCGCGACATCGACCGAGGTGTCCTCCGCGAGCGCCGACGTCACCGGTGCCGCCGGCGCGGATGCTTCCCACAGCCCGTGCGTGAGCGGGTCGCCGTTCACGGTTGCGATTCGTACACGAGGATCGCCGCCGCCAGATCCTCGAGCGCCGTGCCGACCGACTTGAAGACCGTGCGCCTTGCGCGTGTGCCGGGCCGCACGTCGCCGCGGCACAGCGTCTCCAGCGTGCCCTTCACGTCGTCGCGCGAAAGCGCCCCGCTGGCGATCGGCTGCGTGAGATCGCCGCTCTTGCCGACGGCTTCCGGCGTGTCGACCCACAGGTCGCAATCGCGCACGCATGCATCGTCGGCTTCGCGCATCGAAGGCATGTAGCTGCCGATCAAGTCGAGATGCGATCCAGCAGCGAGCCATGCGCCAAGGACCAGCGGCTCGGTGGCCGCGGTCGCCGCGCTCACGATGTCGGCTTCGCGCACGGCACGTTCGAGGTCCGGCGCGGCGCGCGCGGGCAAGCCGCTCGACGCCAGTTCGCTCGCGAGCGCCCGTGCCTTGGCCGCGTCGCGATCCCACACCAGGATGCGCTCGAGAGCGCGCACCGCGAGGTACGCGTGCGGCAGCACGCTGCCGACACGGCCCGTGCCCAGCACCAGCAGCACGCGCGCATCGGCGCGAGCCAGTCGCGCTGCTGCGAGCGCCGAAGCCGCCGCGGTGCGCCGCGACGTGATCTCGTTGCCGTCGATCAGCGCGAGCTGCTCGCCCGTCACGCCGTCGAACAACTGGTACGTCGCGAACAGCCCGGGCAGCCCGCGCGCGCGATTGCCCGCCGCGACGTTGACGATCTTCACGCCGTAATACGGCCGCCCCTCGCCCGCAGTCCACGCCGGCATGACGAGCGACTGTACGCCGTCACCGACGGTGTGGACCTGCCGCGGCGGGACGCTGCATCCCGCGATGAACATCTGGTCCAGCGCGGCGATCAACGGCCCGAACTGCAGCGCCTTGCATGTCGCGGCAGCGTCGAAGGTCTTCATGGATCGGGATAATGCGCCGAAAAAAGGAGTTCGCATGAGTCGATTGTTCGAGCCGCTGGACCTCGGCGCGCTGCGCCTGCCGAACCGGATCGTCGTCGCGCCGATGTGCCAGTACTCGGCGCACGAAGGCAGCGCGACCGACTGGCACATGATCCACTTGGGTCACCTGGCGCTCTCGGGAGCGGGGCTGCTTCTCACCGAAGCGACGGCGGTGTCCGCCGTTGGCCGCATCTCGCCGACGGACCTGGGCTTGTACAGCGACGACAACGAGCGCGCATTGGCGCGCGTGCTCGCCGCGATCCGCGTGCATTCGCCGATCGCCGTCGCGATCCAGCTCGCCCATGCGGGCCGCAAGGGCTCGAGCCGCGCGCCATGGGACGGCGGGCAGCAGGTCTCGCCGGACGATCCGCAAGGTTGGCTCGCCGAAGCGCCGTCGGCGATTCCGCACGCGCCAGGCGAACATGCACCCGCGGCGCTCGACAAGGCGGGGCTCGCGCGCGTGCGAGGCGAGTTCGTCCGCGCAGCCGAACGTGCAGCGCGCGCCGGCTTCGACGGCATCGAATTGCATTTCGCGCACGGCTACCTGTTGCACGAGTTCCTGTCGCCGCTGGCCAACCAGCGCAGCGACGACTACGGCGGCAGCCTGGAGAACCGCATGCGCTTCCCGCTCGAAGTGTTCGACGCCGTGCGTGCCGCGTTCCCCGCGGACAAGCCCGTGTGGGTGCGCGTGTCCGCGACCGATTGGGTGCCGGGCGGGTGGGACGTCAGCGACACCGTCACGCTCGGCCTCGCGTTGAAGACGCGCGGCTGCGCGGCGATGCACGTGAGCGGCGGCGGCGTGTCGCCGCTGCAGAAGATCCCGCTCGCGCCCGGCTACCAGGTGCCGCTGGCGGCGCGCGTGAAATCGGAGACGGGGCTCACGACGATTGCCGTGGGCCTCATCACCGAGCCCGAGCAGGCGGAGCAGATCGTCGCGAGCGGGCAGGCCGATGCGGTGGCGCTGGCGCGCGCGATGCTCTACGACTCACGCTGGCCGTGGCATGCGGCCGCGCGGCTCGGGGCGCAGGTCGATGCGCCGAAGCAATACTGGCGCTCGCAGCCGCGCGAGCACAAGGACCTGTTTCGCGGATCCGCGTTCGGCCAGCGCTGACGCGCCGGTTCAGGTGGCGGGAGCGGACGTGAACGCCTCCTGCCGCGCGAGCTGCGGGAACGCCTTCCACCACAACGCCACGACGCACAGCGTGCCGAAGCCGCCCAGCACGACGGAGCCGACCGGGCCGAAAAAGCGCGCCGTGGCGCCGGACTCGAACTCGCCCAGCTGGTTGCTCGCGCCGATGAACATCGAGCTCACGGCGCCGACGCGGCCGCGCATCTCGTCGGGCGTGAGCGATTGCACCAGTGTCTGCCGCACGACGACGTTGACCATGTCGGCCGCGCCCGAGATCGCGAGCGCGACGAGCGACAGCACGAAGCTGCGCGAGACGCCGAACACGAGCATGCACAGCCCGTACACGCCGACCGCGAGCAGCAGGCTGCGCCCCACGCCGCGCCGCATCGGGTTGCGCGCCAGCAGCACCGACATGACGAGTGCGCCGACGGCCGGCGCGGACCGCAGGATGCCCAGCCCGGTCGTGCCGACCGCGAGGATGTCCTTCGCGTAGATCGGCAGCAGCGCCGTCGCGCCGCCGAGCAGCACGGCGAGCAGGTCCAGCGAGATCGCGCCGAGCAGAACGCCTTGCGCCCGCACGAAGCGCACGCCGGCCAGCAGCGAATCCGCGTCCATCGCCTGCACGCGTGTGGCCGAGCCGATGCGCCCGATGCCCATGATGAGCACGAGCGATGTCACGAGCGCCGCGAGCGCCACGCCGTACACCGCGCCGCCGCCGAATGCGAACAGCAGGCCCGCGAGCGCCGGGCCCGCGATCACGGCGCCTTGGAACACCGACGCGCTGGTGGCCATCGCGCGCGCCAGCAGCCGCAGCGGAACCATCGCGCCGATCAGCGATTGCTGCGCGGGCCGCTGGAACGTCGTGGCCGCGCCGAGCACGACCGACACGCCGATCAGCAGCGCCGGCGTGAGGCGCCCGGCGACAGTCGCTGCCAGCAGCACGGCACAGCACACCAGCTGCATGGCGACGGCGATCGCCACGATGCGCGCACGGTCGTAACGGTCGGCCGCATGCCCCGCGATGAGCGTGAAGACCAGCACGGGCGCGAACTGGAACAGGCCGATCAGGCCCAAGTCCCACGCGCTGCCGGTGAGGTCGTACATCTGCCAGCCCACCGACATCATCACCATCTGGTTGGCGGCGCCGCCGAACAGCCGCGACACGAGCAGGCGCAGCAGGTTGCGGTATTCCGCCAGTTCCCCGAGATGGATCATGCAGCGCGAGAGCATACATTTTGTCGCCGCGCAATCCTTGGCCGCATGCTTGCGCTTAACATTCGCGGCGATGGAACAGACTCGTACCCGCTACAGCAGCGCCGCGCAGGCGTTGCACTGGCTCACCGCGATCCTCGTCCTCATCGCGTTCTTCTACGGGCCCGGCGGCTCCGAAACGCGCGTGTATTCGGCGGCGCGCGACTTCGACCGCCGCTTGCACGAGACACTCGGGCTGTGCGTGCTGCTGCTCACGATCGTGCGCCTCGCCTGGCGCGCGTTGGACGAGCGGCCCGACCCGGCGGCGATCCCGCGCTGGATGGACGTCGCGTCCAAAGCGGTGCAGGGCGTGCTGTACCTGCTGCTGTTCGCCGTGCCGCTCACGGCGATCACCGGTGCGTGGCTCGAAGCGCATCCCGTCACCTGGCTCGGCGGCGACATCGGCCCGTGGCTCGCGGAATCGCACGACCTCGGCAAGAAGATCGCGGAACTCCACACCTGGCTGGGCGACACGATCCTGTGGGTCGCGGGCGCGCATGCGCTGGCCGCGATCTATCACCACTTCATCCTGCGCGACGGGGTGCTGAAGTCGATGCTGCCCGGCGCGCGCGGCTAGCGCCGGCGCGTCGTCACGCGAAGCTGCCCTCGAGCTCCTTGACCAGCCGCCCGACATAAGCGATCGCATCGCGGATCGGTTGTGGCGACGCGAGGTCGATGCCGACCTTGCGCATCAGGTCCAGCGGCTGCAGCGTCCCGCCCGAACGCAGCACGTCGAGCCAGCCGCCGAAGATGGCGTCGCCTTCGCGTGCCGCTTTCTCGGCGAGCGCGGTCGCGGCGACGAGGCCCACCGAATACGTGTACGGGTACAGGCCGATGTAGTAGTGCGGCTGGCGCATCCACGTCAGCGCCGCGCCGTCGTCGATCTGAACCGTGTCGCCCCAGAAGCCTTGCAGGATCGCGCGCTTGCGCTCGTTCAGCAGCGACGCGGTGACGGACCGGCCCTGTTCCGCGAGCGCATACACCTGCCGCTGCAGCTCGCCTTCGAGCAGGTGCGTGACGAAGTTGTGGTGATACGTGCCGAGCACCTGCATCAGCACCCAGCGGCGCATGCGCGGCTCGCCGCCGCGCGCGAGGATGTGCCGCGCGAGCAGCACCTCGTGCATGATCGATGGCGCCTCGATGAACGGCATGGCCGGGCGCGTGTTGACGTAGCGCTGCGAGCGCCCCGCCAGCGCGAAATGCCCGGCATGCCCGAGCTCGTGCGCGAGCACGAACGCGTCGCGCATCGAATCGGTCCACGTCACGAGGATGAACGGGTGCACGCCGTAGGGCGACATGCAGAACGCGCCCGAAGCCTTGCCGACGTTGCTGGCCCGGTCGATCCAGCGCCGCTCGAATGCGTTGCGCACCAGGGCGACATAGTCCGCGCCCATGGGCGCGAGCGCATCCAGGATCAGCGTGCCTGCCTCTTCGAAGCCCATCGACGGCTGGTACTGCGGATCGAGCGGCGCCTTGATGTCGCAGTACAGCAGCTTGTCCAGGCCCAGCACGCGCTTGCGCAGGCGCGCATAGCGCTGCATGTGCGGCGCCAGCTCGGACTGGATCGTGCCCAGGATGTTCGTGTACAGCTCGTAGGGCACCTTGTGCTGGTGCAGGAGGAAGCGCTCCACGTCGTCGTAGCGGCGCGCCTTCGCGAGCACGATGTTCTTCGTCACTTCCGTGCCGAAGGTCGCCGCGAACGTGTTCTGGTATGCAGCCAGGCCGTCGCAGAACGATTTCCACGCAGCGCGGCGCACCGCCGTGTCGGGCGACGTCTCGTACGTCCACTCGTACAGGTTGAACGAATTGGGGTGCGAGGTGCCGCCGGCGTCGAACGGCTCGAAGCGCATGTCGCTCGTCTTCGACCGCGCGTAGGTGGAGTAGGGCGAGTCGAGCACTTCGCCGAGCGCCGCGAGCGTGCGTTCCGTTTCGGCCGACAGCATGTGCGGCTTGATGCGCGCCAGGTCGTCGAGGTCGGTCGCGTGCACCTGCAGCAGCGGCTCGGCGCGCAGCCATGCGGCGACCGTGCCGTCGGGCAGCGCGAGGATCTCGGTGTCGACGAACTTCACCGCCGCTTCGACGCGCGCCGCAACGCCATTGGCGAGCGACAGGTCGGATTGCCGCGCCGGGTCGGTGCCGTCTTCGGCATTGCGCAAATTCGCGTACGCCCAGGCGCGTTGCAGCCGCGCCATCAGCGCATCGCGCGCATCGAGGCAGGCCAGCAGCGTGCCCGCGCCTTGCGCGAGCTTGCCGGCGTGGCGCGTCACCGTGTCCACCGAATTCTCGAGCTGCGACAGTTCCGTGCGCCAGGTGTCGTGAGACGCGAAGAGGTCGGTGAGATTCCAGGTGCTGTCGATCGCGACTTCGGCGCGGGTGGCGGGCTTCATGTTGCTGCTTGTCTCCTTGCAGCGATCGTAACGGAGCCGCCGGTGCAGTAACCTCCGGCCATGGCGACGATCACCCTTTCCGGCGGCGGCGCGCAGTCGCTGCCGCCACCCGAAGACCTGGCGGCGGGCAACACCGGCACGCCGGGCGTGTGGCGTTTTTCTTCCGGTGCGGCCGGGCCGCATGTCGCGATCACCGCACTCATCCACGGCAATGAAGTGTGCGGCGCGCACGCCGCGTGGCAGCTCGTGCAAACAAAGCCGCGGCCTGCGCGCGGCACGCTGTCGGTGGTGTTCTGCAACCTCGAGGCGTATTCGCGGCTGGACGACGCGACCAAGGGCGACCGGCGCAGCGTCGACGAGGACCTCAATCGCGTGTGGGGACGCATCGATGCGGCGACGGGCAGCGAGACGTACGAGATGCGGCGTGCGCGGGACATCCTGCCGCACCTGCAAGGCGTCGACGTGCTGCTCGACTTGCATTCGATGACCACCGCCGCGCCCGCGCTCGGCCTGGTCGGGCTCGCGCCGAAGAACGTGGCGTTCGCGAAGCAAATCGGTTTCCCCGCGCTGCTCGTGCGCGATGCGGGCCACGCCGCGGGGCTGCGCCTGATCGACCGCGCCCCGTTCGGCGACGCGGCCGCGGCGCCTGTCGCGATGCTCGTCGAGTGCGGCGAGCATTTCAGCCGCGAGGCGCTCGTCGCCGCCGAAGAAGCCGTGCGCCGCACGGTCGCCGTGTTCATCGGCGGCGAACGCGTCGCGCCCGCGGCGCCGCAAGCCGTGATCGAGGTGACGCAGGCCGTCACCATCCAGACCGATTCGTTCGAGTTCGTGCAGGAGTGGCCGAACATGTCGCTCGTCCCGCGGGCCGGCACGCTCGTGGCGCGGGACGGCGGCCGCGAAATTCGCGCGCCCCACGACGGCACTTACATGATCATGCCGGCGTCGGCGCGCAACTGCCGGCCCGGGCAGACGGCCGTGCGGTTCGGGCGGCGCACCGGATAGACGCCCGTCTAGGTACAACCCCTAACAGGGCTACGTAGATTCACCAAGCAGTCTCGGGGATCAACCTGGTTACCGTCAGGACGATTCCGGCAATCGCATCGAAAATTTCCCAGATGAACGACCGCAACCTCATGCGCGGCCTGGTCCTCGTCGCCATTTCCCTGGCGTTCGGCCTGTCCTCGCTCAAGTACCCCATCGGCGATTTCTCGCGCGCCGGTCCGGGACTGTTCCCGCTGATGGTCAGCGTGCTGCTGCTGCTCGTGGGCCTGTCGACAGTGATCCGTTCGCGGTTCATCGACAAGGTGCCGCTCGGCTTCAGCATGAAGAACATCATCATCATCCTGGTCGCGCTGTGCAGCTTCTCGCTGGTCTCGCACTTCGTGAACATGATCGCCGGCATCGTGGCGCTCGTGTTCGTGGCGTCGCTGGCCGCCAGCTCGTGGTCCTGGGTGCGCAACGTGAAGATCTCGATCGGCCTGATCCTGGTCGCATTCGTCTTCCTGAAGTTCCTCGGCGTTCAGCTGCCCCTTTACTAACCGGCCTTTCCCGATGGACGTCCTGCACAACCTCGCATTCGGGTTCGAACATGCCCTGACGATGCAGAACCTGATGTGGTGCGCCATCGGCTGCGTGGTGGGCACCATGGTCGGCCTGCTGCCGGGCCTCGGGCCGCTCGCCACGATCTCGATCCTGCTGCCGCTCACGTACTCGATCCCGACGAGCAGCGCGCTGATCATGCTCGCGGGCATCTATTACGGCGCGCAGTACGGCGACAGCGTCAGCGCGATCACGATGAAGATCCCGCACGCGAGCTCCATCGTCGCGTGCATCGACGGCTACAAGATGACGCTCAAGGGCAAGTGCGGCCTGGCGCTGTTCACGGCCGGCGTGTCGTCCTTCATCGGCGGCACGGTGGCGATCGTCGTGCTGGCCACGCTCGCGCCCGCGCTCGGGGAGGTGGCCTTCCTGTTCGGCCCGTCCGACTACTGCGCGCTGATGCTGGTCGGCTTCGTCTGCGTGAGCTTCGTGACCACCGGCAGCTTGCTCAACGGTTTGGCGATGTGCCTGATCGGCGTGCTGCTGGGGCAGATCGGCACCGACGTGAACAGCGGCATGCAGCGCTTCACCCTGGACATGCCTTTCCTCGTCGACGGCGTCGGCCTCGTGAGCATCGCGCTGGGCTGCTTCGGCATCGCCGAAATCACGAAGAACCTCGACAACCGCGAGGAGCGCACGCCGTTCCAGGGCCACATCAAGCTGATCCCGACGTGGCCGGAGTTCAAGCGCATCATCCCCAGCGCCTTGCGCGGCAGCGTGGTGGGCTCGTTCCTCGGCATCCTGCCCGGCGGCGGCCCGGTCATCGCGCAGTTCGCGGCCTATGCCATCGACAAGAAGCTGTCGAAGTACAAGGACGAGATCGGCCATGGCGCGATCGAAGGCGTGGCCGGCCAGGCGGCGGCCGACGAAGCCGCGGCGCGCACGAGCTTCATCCCGCTGATGTCGATCGGCATCCCGGAGAACGCGGTGATGGCGCTGATGATGGCCGCGTTCATCATCAAGGGCATCCAGCCGGGCCCGAACATGATCGCCGGCCACCCCGACCTGTTCTGGGGCCTGGTGGCGTCGATGTGGGTCGGCAACTGCTTCCTGATCATCCTGAACGTGCCGCTGGTGCGCTACTGGCTCACGCTGTTCAAGATCCCGTACGCGGTGCTGTTCCCCTGCATCCTGTTCTTCTGCTGCATCGGCACGTACAGCGTGAACAACAGCCTGGAGGACATCTACATCACGGCGGCGTTCGGCCTGCTCGGGTACCTGTTCCTGCGGCTGGAGCTCGACCCCGCGCCGCTCATGCTCGGCTTCATCCTCGGCCCGATGCTCGAGGAGAACTTCCGGCGTGCGATGCTGCTGTCGCGCGGCAGCTTCGGCGTGTTCGTCACGCGCCCGATCAGCGGCACGCTGATGGGCCTGATCGCGGTCTTCATCGTGTGGCAGCTCGTGTCGTTCGTCCGCACCGTCCGCAAGGGCGGCGCGAAGCCGGCCGCGGTCGTCCAGCCGGCGGCCTGAGGTTCAGCGCGCCAGCAGCCGCTGCAAGCGGTCCAGCACGCCGCTGCGTGGCGCTTCGCTGGCCGCGGGCGCGAGCCGCTCGGCCTTGAGCTGCCAGCGGCGCTCCAGCGCCTCGAACGTTTGCAGCGTGTCACGGCCGAAACATTCCGGCTGGGCTCGCAGCGTGGCGAGGTTGCGCGCGATGCGCCGCGCGAGCAGGTAGCGGTGCGCCGGCGCGGGTTGCTGCATGAAAGCGGTCATCAGCGACAGCGTCGCGAGCCAGAGCGCCGAGCAGGCCTGGGCCAGCGCGGCCACCTCGGTCGTGGAGGGGGTTGCGGACTGCATGCCCATGAGCGTAGCCAAGGCCGACCCGTCCACGCTGTCTTCCGTTTCCGACAGAGCGCGTGGGCAAATGGCAGCGCGCGCTACCGGAGCGCGCGCCGCAAGGTGGCCCTTCCGAGTACCGCCGCGAGGATGATCCCCGCGAGCAACGCCGCGCCGCTGGTGGCGAGCGCATGCTCCACGATTTCGCGCTGCGCGTCGTCGACAGGCGCCGTGGGGACCGAGATCGAAACGCGCCAGCCCGCGATCGGCACGGTGTCCGACGCCGAATAGGAGCCCGACTTCGCGGGCGCCGCGGACTCGCCGATGAGGTGCCCTTGCGCATCGAGCAGGCGCGCCTGCCCGCCGGGCGGCACGATCGCGCTCGAGGCCAGCCGCGGCCACACCGAATCGCTCAGGCGCACGCCCAGCACGTAGCGCACATGCTTGCCTTGCACGATCGGCATCGCGATCTCGATGCCCGCCTGCGCGCCCGCGGCGCCCGAGACGACGGGTGCCAGCTTGCGCAGCGCCTGGGCCTGCAGGTCATGCAGCGCCGCGGCGGGCTGCGGGTGCGGCGCGGTGTCGAGCACGACGTGGCCTTGCGGGTCGAGCAGGAAGAGGCTGTCCCAGTCGCGGCGCGGCCGGCCGAGCAGCAGGCGCCCCCACCGCGCGACGCGGCCCTCCTGGAATATCTCGGATTGCGATAGAACCTTCAGCGCGTCCACCGACGAGACGAGTTCGCGATTGACGGACAGGGCGAACTCCGTCGCATCGCGTTGCAGTTCGCCCGCTTGCTGTTCCTGCCGCACGCGCAGCTGGTCCCACGCCTGCCACGCCGTCCAGGCCGCGAGCGGCGCCACGGCCGCGAACACGGTGGCTGCGAGCAGCGCGACGAGCGCGCGGCGCTTCGGGCCGGCCCGGGAGGGGGGTTCCGTCATCATCGTGTTCGCTCATCCACGTCTAAACTCGCTCCATGAAGCCCGACGTGACGCCGGAGATCGGCACGCCCGCGGAGACGCAGTGGGTCGAAGCCGAACTCGTGCGCAGCCTGATGCGCACGGCGCGCAACACGCAGCTCGTGGGCGTGTTCCTCATCCCGATCTTCATCGGGGTGCTGTTCGACGACAACGAGACGGGCGGGCTGGCATTGTGGTCGGCGTGCGCGGCGGCCGTGGCCGTCGTCCGCTTCTCGATCATGCGGCGCTACGTGCAGGAAGTGATGGCCGCGGGCTCGCGCGCGCACCTCGCGTTCTTCGACGCCCATCGCGCATTGTGGCCCGTGAGCGCGTTCGTGTGGGGCGCCTCCACGTGGCTCTTCTTCGACCGCTCGCCGCTGGCGGACCAGTTCATCTGCTGGCTCATGCTCGCGGGGCTGGCGATGTTCTCGATCAACAGCCTGTCGAGCCACCTGCGCACGCTGTACGCGTGGCTCGACACGCTCGTGCTGACGAGCCTGGCGATCATCTTCTGGCGCGTCGGCGTCGAGCTGCGGTTCCAGGGGCCGTTCTATCACTGGTGGCTCATCGGCCTGATCGTGATCTTCTGGCAGGTGCTGCGGCAGGCCGGGCGCCGGCTGCACGACACGCACCGGCGCAACTTCGAACTGCAGTACCGCAACAACCAGCTGATCGAGTCGCTCACGCGCCAGACGCAAGCCGCGCTCGACGCGGTCGAGATCAAGAACCGTTTCCTGGCCAGCGCCGCGCACGACATCCGCCAGCCCGTGCACGCGCTCGGCCTGTACGCGGACTGGCTCGGCGCGGAGCCGGAGCTCGTGCACGAGATCGCGCCGAAGATCGTCGAGTCGACCAAGGCCGTCAACGCGCTGTTCGATTCGCTGTTCGACATGGTGCGGCTCGACTCGGGCAAGATCCGCCTGGAGATCGAACCGGTCGACCTGCATGCCGTGCTGCACGACATCGAACTGCAGTACCGTCCGCTCGCCGAGGCGAAAGGCCTGGGCTTCCAGCTGCGGGTGGCGCACGGCAGCGTGCTCACCGACGGCATCCTCCTGCGGCGCATCGCGGGCAACCTCGTGTCGAACGCGATCAAGTACACGCAGCGCGGCGGCTTGCTCGTGGCGGCGCGCCGGCGCGGCGGGCAGCTCGTGCTCGAGGTGTGGGACACGGGGCTGGGCATCGCGCCGGTGCACCAGAAGGAAATCTTCCGCGAGTTCTACAAGGTGCCGGGCCGCGCGGGGACCGAAGACGGCTTCGGGCTCGGGCTGTACATCGTGTCGCGGCTGGCGCAGATCCTCGGGCACCCGGTGACGCTCGCATCGCGGCCGGGCCGCGGCACGGTGTTCCGCGTCACGCTCAAGCCGACGGATGCGAAGCAGGCCGCCGACCGCGCGGCCGAGGCGGCCGCCCAGCTCGTGAGCTGACCCGCGTCAGCTGGTCAGCATGCCGTGCGTGCGCGCGAAGTGGATCGTCTGCGTGCGGCTCTTCACGCCGAGGCGGCGGAACAGGCGCCACAGGTGCACCTTGACCGTGTGCTCGCTGATGCCGAGCTCGTCGGCGATCTCGCGGTTGGACAGGCCCCGGTCGAGCATCACGATCAGCTGCTTCTGCCGCTTGGACAGCTTGCTGTCCGTGGGCGACAGTTCCTCGAAGCCGCCGTCGGCATTGAGCAGCGCGCGCAGCGCGTTGCCGATCTCCTGCGCGCCGGCCGACTTCTCGATATAGATGTCGGCGCCGGCTTCGATGCAGCTTTCCTCGGCATCCGCCGCGGGCGATGCCGACAGCACGGCCAGCGGCGTTTCGGGGAACAGCTTCTTGAGCTCGATGATGCCGGACGTGCCCGTGGTGTCGGGCAGCTTCAGGTCGAGGCAGATGAGGTCCGGCGTGCCGTGCTGGCGCACGGCGGCGCTCACGCCGCCGATGCGCTCGAGTTCGATCACGTTGGAGCCCGGGCGCAACCGGCGCAGCAGCATCACCACGGCCTCGCGCATCAGCGGGTGGTCGTCGATGACGTACAGGTTCATCGCCTTCGGCGCGGGTTTGGTTTCAGTGGGCATACTTAAGGATAACGCCATCGCCACCCCCTGTTAAGGGGGTTGCCATTAGCATGCAACCGATTCGGGGCGTGCCGTCAGGCGTTTGCCAGCTCTGCGAGGGCCGCGCGCACGTCGTCGGCGCTGATGCCTTGGGGCAAATGCAATGGGCCCCAGGCTTTTTCCGCGGCGGGGTTGTTTTTCAGCTCCGCGATCGCACCGCCCGCATCGCGCGGCGAATCGAATGCGGCGCTTTGCGCGAGCAGCCGCCCGCCGGCGTCGACGAACTTGAAATAGAACTTGCCGTCCGCTTCGCGGTACTGCTTGAACGAGGGCAGCGCGGACTTTTCCTTCTTCGCGGCCGCCTTCGCCTTCGCGGCGAGGTTGCGCAGGCCGACGGCGGACTTCAGTTCCGCCATGAGCGGCTGCGCGAGCGCGCGCGCCTTCTCCGCGCCGCGCTGCAGCGTGCGTTCGATCTCGGCCGGGTTCGCGATCAGCGCGTCGTATTTCTCGCGCATTGGCGCAATCTCGCGGTCGATGCGTTCGAACAGCAGCCCCTTCGCATCGGCCCATGAGATGCCGCGTTCGTACTCGTGGCGCAGGACGGCCGTTTCCGCCGGCGACGCGAACGCTTCGAAGATCTGGAACAACGCCGAGCCCTCGACCTTCTTCGGCTCGCCGGGCGCGGACGAGTCGGTGACGATCGCCATGATCTGCTTGCGCATCTGCTCGCGCGGCGCGAACAGCGGGATCACGTTGTCGTAGCTCTTGCTCATCTTGCGCCCGTCGGTGCCGGGCAGCAGCGCCACGGTGTCATCCACCTGCGCCTGCGGCAGCACGAGGTGCTCGCCATACAGATGGTTGAAGCTCGCGGCGATGTCGCGCGCCATTTCGAGGTGCTGCACCTGGTCGCGCCCCACCGGCACCCAGTTGGCCTTGAACATCAGGATGTCGGCGGCCATCAGCACGGGGTACATGAACAGCCCCATCGTCACGCCGTCGTCGGCGTCGACGCCCGCGGCCGTGTTCTTGTCGACCTGCGCCTTGTATGCATGCGCGCGATTCATCAGGCCCTTGCTCGTCACGCAGGTCAGCAGCCACGTGAGTTCGGGAATCTCGCGGATGTCCGATTGCCGGTAGAAGTACACGTGCTCGGGATCGAGCCCGCACGCGAGCCAGCAGGCCGCGATCTCCAGCGTCGAGCGCTGCACGCGCGCGGGCTCGTCGACCTTGATCAGCGCGTGGTAGTCGGCGAGGAAGTAGTAGTTCTCCGTGCCGGGGCGGCGGCTCGCCTCGACGGCCGGGCGCAGCGCGCCCACGTAGTTGCCCAGGTGCGGCGTGCCGGACGTGGTGATGCCGGTGAGGAAGCGGACAACGGGCGCGGTCATGATCCGAAGAGCGCGGTGAGCGGCGTGAGCATGAAGTTGAGGGCCATGTAGCCGAAGGCGATCAGCGGGCGCAGCCACCAGTCGCTGACGATGCCCGCGACGACGAGTGCCATCACGATGAAGAAGCCCCAGGGTTCGATGCGGCTGAACGACCACGCGAGCCGGCGCGGCAGCAGGCCGACGACCACGCGCCCGCCGTCGAGCGGCGGCAACGGGAACAGGTTGAACGCCCACATCACGAGGTTGACCAGCACGCCCGCCTTGGCCATCTCGAGCCAGAAGCGTTCGGTGACGCCGACGCCCGACAGCACGATGAACGCGATGGCCCAGATCAGCGCCTGGATGAAATTCGACGCGGGCCCGGCGAGCGCGACCCACACGCTGTCCTGCTTGGGCCGGCGCAGGCGCGAGAAGTTCACGGGCACCGGTTTCGCATATCCGAACAGGAACGCGCCGTGCGTGGCGAAGTACAGCAGCAGCGGCATGATGATCGTGCCCATCGGGTCGATGTGCTTGACCGGGTTGAGCGTCACGCGGCCCGCGGCGTACGCCGTGTCGTCGCCGAACCAGCGCGCGACGTAGCCATGCGCCGCTTCGTGGATCGTGATCGCGAAGAGCACCGGCAGTGCGTAGATCAGGACGGTCTGGATGATGTTGGAGGAGCCCACGAGAGGGATTGTCTCAGACGGCGATGTCACCCCGGCCTGCGCCGGGATGACAAATCAAACGCTACGCTTGTCTCGCGCCAGGTGGCGTCCGGCAAGGCCGATTTGGACAGCGCCAGCGACCGGGGCCGCCGCGGCGTCAGTGCCGGAGCACCGCAGGTGCGAGAGCGCCTCGTGAACTGACTCGCGGGCGAATGTCTGAACGGAGAGATTGATTGCGTTGTTTGCAATCAATCTCGCAGTGAGTTCGACCGCGCAGCCGGGGCGGCCCAGAGGTCGATGGGAACAGGACGCGCCAGCGTTCTGCGATGTCCCATGAGGCCTTGCCGGATGCCACCTGGCGCGAGCGCACGGCGCAACAACACAAGACACTGGATGCCGGATCAAGCCCGGCATGACAGCACACGACCCCGCCCGCGCGGCGATGACAAGTTTCAGTACTTGCTCAACTCGCCCGACAACATGACCCGCTTGCCCTGCGACGCGGGCACCGCGCGCAGCAATGCGCGCGCGACGCTCCCGGCGTCGATCGAGCGGTAGTTGCGCGGGATGAGCCAGCCCACGGCGCGCGTGACCTTCAGTGCGAGTTCCTCGCCGCCTCGCACCGGCTGGCCAAGTTGCGCGCGGTCGCCGGCGAGCATCGACGGCCGCGCGATCACGAGCGTGTCGAAACCGAGGGCCTCGAGCGCGTTCTCCATCTCGCCCTTGACGCGGCTGTAGAACACGTTCGACTTCGCGTTGGCGCCCATGGCGCTGACGACGCCGAGCTTCTTCGCTCCCGCGCCTTTCGCGGCGCGCGCGACGTTCACGACTGCGTCGAAATCGACGGCGCGAAATGCTTCCTGGCTGCCCGCGACCTTGATCGTCGTGCCGAGCGCGATGTAGCACTCGTCGACGTGCGGCAATGCCGGCATTCCGGGGAAGTCCGCGTGGATGAAGTGCAGCCTGGCATGCGCTTCGGCCGGCGCGCGCCGGCCGACCGCCACGACGTCGGCGACGCTGTCGTCGGCCAGCAGTGCGCGCAGGAGCTCGCGGCCGACGAGGCCGGTGGCTCCTGCAACGAGGACGGACCTTTGATGCGCGACACCGTTCATGGTGTTAAATCGGGGTCAGAGTCCAAATTCGCCGACCTGCTCCGCAGGTCGATTCATGCATCGTACGACGATGCGCGAAATTGGTCTCTGACCCCGATTCAATTCAGCGCGTGCCGAAACGCCCGGCCGGGCGCTGCGCGTAGCCGCCGCCGTTGCCGCGATTGCGGTTGCGGCCCTTGCCGGTCGCGCCCATCGTGTCGATGCTGGTGCGCGTCGGGTCGGGCTGGCCGTCGGAGCTCACGCGCTTCACGCCGGTCATGTCGCGGCGCGTGGGCAGGTTGGTCTTGAGCGGATCGATGTTGCGCGGCATGCGGTCATCGTCGCCGTCCAGGGCTTCGACGCGCTCGTCGCGCTCAACGCGCTCGCGGCGCGGCTGCTGGCGCTGCTGCCCGTTGCCGTTCGCATGGCGCGGCTTCGGCTGCTGCGGGCCGCGCGCTTGCGGCTGCGGCTGCGCGGGCCGGGACTTCTTCCCGTCGCCGTTGGACGCCTTGTTCTCGCGGATGCGGTCCATCATTTCGCGGCGCGCGGCCTTCGCGGCGGCGGCCATCACTTCGCGGCTGGGCGGCTTGCCGGCGCCGCCCCAGATGGTCTGGCGCCCCATGGCGATGGGCTCGGCGCGTTCGCCGGGCTCGGGCCCGAAACCCTCGATCACCTTCACGGGGATGTTCTGCTTCGTGAAGCGCGCGATCTCCTCCATGAAGCCTTCCTCGTCGAGGCAGACGAAGGAGACCGCCTGGCCTTCGGCGCCCGCGCGGCCGGTGCGGCCGATGCGGTGCACGTAGTCCTCGGGCACGTTGGGGATCTCGTAGTTGACGACGTGCGGCAGGTCGTCGATGTCGATGCCGCGCGCGGCGATGTCGGTGGCCACGAGCGCGCGGATGTCGCCGCTCTTGAAGCCGGCCAGCGCCTGCGTGCGCGCGGTCTGGCTCTTGTTGCCGTGCAGGGCCATCGCGGTGATGCCGTGCTTGTTCAGGTATTCGGCGACGTGGTTCGCGCCGAACTTCGTGCGCGTGAACACCAGCACCTGCGACCAGTCGTGCTCCTTGATCACGTGCGCGAGCAGCTCCTTCTTCTTCGCGCGGCTGACCGGGTGGATCACCTGCGTGATCCGCTGCACCGTCGTGTTGCTCGGCGTGACCTGGATGCTTTGCGGGTTGCGCAGCAGGGTGTTCGCGAGGTCGCGGATGTCGTCGCTGAACGTCGCGGAGAACAGCAGCGACTGCTTTTCCTTCGGCAGCAGCGCGAGCACCTTGCGCACGTCGGGCAGGAAGCCCATGTCCAGCATGCGGTCGGCTTCGTCGAGCACGAGGATCTCGACGGTCGACAGGTCCAGGTGGCCTTGCTGCTGCAGGTCGAGCAGCCGGCCCGGCGTGGCGACGAGGATGTCGATGCCGCCGCGGATGCGGTCGACCTGCGGGTTCATGCCCACGCCGCCGAAGATGACGGTGGAGCTGAGCGGCAGGTACTTGCCGTAGGTGCGGATCGACTCCTCGACCTGCGCGGCCAGCTCGCGCGTGGGCGTGAGCACGAGGGCGGCGACGCCGTCCTTGCCGAACTTGTTCGTGCGGCTCTTGCCGGTGGCGAGCTTGTGCAGCATGGGCAGGGTGAAGGCGGCCGTCTTGCCGGTGCCGGTCTGCGCGCCGCCGAGGATGTCGTGCCCTTGCAGCACGGCGGGAATGGCCTGGGCCTGGATGGGGGTGGGGGTCTCGTAGCCTTGCTCGCGCACCGCCTTGAGGATCGCGGGGGCGAGTTTCAGTTCGTCAAATGTCATTGGAAATAAAAACACATGCGCCATGTCCGGCGCGGGATCGGCCTCGTGGCGCAACGATGTGCGCCGGTCCAGTCGAAAGGCAGATGTTGGTGGGTGGGCGGCAGGGTCGCTTCGCATGTGAAGGAAGCAGGACCGCCCCAGCAGAACTGCTGAGCTTGCGGGCAACTGGAGTCCGCAAGAAGGGCGTATTGTCGCACGGATGGCGTCCGGCTGCCGGCATGGCTGCCCGGCGCCGGGTCAGGGCCTCGTCAGGCCGGATTACGAACGTTTACCCTGATGCGTGTCTCATCGCCGCAAAAGGCCCCGGTCGCGCGCCTAAAAAACCTGTACGCCGCGCCGCGGCTGAGCCACATAATTTGGTTCGCATTTCGCGCCGCACACCCATGGCCAAGCTGCTGAAGTTACGCATCGGGGTCTCGGACGACCCCATGGCCCTCCAGCCATCGCTCAACGATTGCCTGGAGGCCATGCTGCAGCAGTCCGACATCCTGGTTCACGAGATGCTGTCCGGGCTCGTCACCGCGACGTCCCCGACCAGCCCCAAGCGCATCGCCGGCTTCCAGCAGGCGGGGCTGAAGGCTGCCGTGATCGAACTGTCGGCCTCTTCGAAATCGGTGCTGGAGACTTTCAAGCAGGAACTCGCGCGGCTCGCGTACGAGGGCGGCGGCAAGGAGCAGACGCATGCGGAGGTGCTGCGCTTCGAGGACCTGCGGCTGTTCGAGGACTCCGAGCTGGACCAGAGCATCGAAGTCGCCCGCGCGCAGCAGGAGGTGTCGCTCGCCGTCGACGACGTGCTGCCGGCCCTCGACGCGCTGGTCTCCACGCTGTTGGGCTGGCGCACCATCCAGCCGGGCCTGAACCCGATCCGTCCCGAAGTGTTCGTGCGCGCCTTGCAGGCCACGCTGGCCAAGCACGTGCCCGATGCGCACATGCGCGAAGTGCTGATCACGCCCGCGGCCGGCATGCTCGGCGTGAACCTGCGCCGGTTCTATCGCGAGCTGTACGACTGGCTGTCGTCTTGCGGCGTGGAGCCGGCCGTGCCGATCGGCGGACGCACCGCCAAGCCGGGTGCCGTGACGTCGCAGGTGGCCGATTCCGTGCACAAGACGCTGCTCACGCTGGACAAGTTGCGCAAGCTGCTGCATGGCGATTTCGACGCGAACGCCGCGCGCCCCGAGTTCCTGCACACGGTCCCCGCGTCGATGGCCCTGCTGCAGGAGATGAACGCCGCCGACGCGCTGATCAAGAAGCTCGAGGACCGGCCCAAGCCGAAGAAGGACGCCGGCGACGAGCCGAAGGACATGCTCGCCGAGCGCGAGAAGATCGAAAGCGACCCGGCGCCGCAGCGCATCGGGCTGGAGCTGGGCGCCGAGGTCGTGCGGCTGATGTTCGAGAACCTCGCGAACGACAAGCGCCTGATGCCCGCGTTCAAGGCGCAGCTCGCATCGATGCAGCCGGGCGTCCTCAAGCTCGCGGAGCAGGACTCGCGCTTCTTCTCCGACCGCACGCACCCCGCGCGCCAGTTCCTCGACAAGATCACGCAGCGCAGCCTCGGATACTCCGATGCTTCCAATCCGGCGTGGCAACGCTTCCTCGCCACCGTGCAGGATTCGGTGAAGTGGCTCGACAGCAAGGTGGTCGATGCCGACACGTTCGGCGAACTGCTCGACCACCTGCAGGACCAGTGGACCGACCACGACCAGGCGCTGCGGCAACGCCGCGAGGAGGCCGCGCGCGCGCTGCTGCACGCGGAGCAGCGCAACTTGCTGGCGCAGAAACTCGCCGCGGAATTCGCCGAGTCGGTGAAGGAACTGGACGTGCCCGACTTCGTCGGCGACTTCCTGCGCACGTCGTGGGCGCAAGTGGTGGCCGAGGCGCAGTTGTCGTGCGCGGACGGGTCGGACGACCCGTACGGCTATCGCGCGATGGTCGACGACCTGGTGTGGAGCGTGCAGAAAAGCACCGCCGCGCGCGGCCGCGCGAAGCGCCTCGTGCAGATGATCCCGGGGCTGCTGTCGAAATTGCGCGAGGGCCTGGACCGCATCGAGTACCCGCCGGAACTGACCGCGCGCTTTTTCAACAACCTGATCCTGATCCACAAGGCGGCGGTGAACGAAGGCCGCGACCGGCAGGCGCAGGCCGACGCCGATGCCGCCGAGTCGGAGGAGTCGCGCTTCACCGAGGAGGACATGGCCGAGGCCATGATGTGGCTCGACAAGAAGGAATCGGAGGATTCCGGCTGGATCGAGGAAGAAGGCCTGTCGCCCGAACACGTGGCCAGCCCCGAGGCCGCGGTCGCCGTTGCGGAAGAGCCCGCCGGCACGCTGCGCGCGCAGGAGATGAAGACCGGCACGTGGGTGGAACTCAACGTCAAGGGCGAGTGGCTGCGCGCGCAGCTCACGTGGTCGAGCCCGGCCGGCACGCTGTTCATGTTCACGTCGCAGAACGGCTCGGCGCACTCGATGTCGCGCCGCACGCTCGACCGCCTGCGCGCGCAGGGGCACATCAAGGTGATCGCCGAGCGCAACGTCGTCGACGAAGCGCTCGACCAGGTCGCGAAGACCGCGCTGAAGAACAGCCTCGACAGCAACGAGAAATAACGCGTCATCCCGGCGCAGGCCGGGATCGTCGGCGGGGGTTCAGCCGCGCATCAACAATCGCCAACGACCCCGGCCTTCGCCGGGGTGACATCGTGCAGGGGATAATTGCCAGTTCCCCCGAATTCCCCCGAATAGAAATCCAATGGCGCAATACGTCTTCACCATGAACCGCGTCGGCAAGATCGTGCCGCCGAAGCGGCAGATCCTGAAGGACATCTCCCTGTCGTTCTTTCCCGGCGCGAAGATCGGCGTGCTGGGCCTGAACGGCTCGGGCAAGTCGACGCTGCTGAAGATCATGGCCGGCATCGACACCGAGATCGAAGGCGAAGCGACGCCGATGCCCGGCATCAAGATCGGCTACCTGCCGCAGGAGCCGCAGCTCGATCCGGAAGAGACCGTGCGGCAGGCGGTCGAAGGCGGGATGGGCGAAGTGAACGATGCGAAGAAGCGCCTCGAGGAGGTGTACGCCGCTTACGCCGATCCGGACGCCGATTTCGACCAGCTGTCCGAAGAACAGGCGAAGCTCGAAGCGATCATCTCCGCGTCCGGCGGCGGCGACGAGCACCAGCTCGAGATCGCGGCCGACGCGTTGCGCCTGCCCGAGTGGGACGCAGTGATCAAGAACCTGTCGGGCGGCGAGAAGCGCCGCGTCGCGCTGTGCCGCCTGCTGCTGTCCAGGCCCGACATGCTGCTGCTCGACGAGCCCACCAACCACCTCGACGCCGAATCGGTGGAATGGCTCGAGCAGTTCCTGCTGCGTTTCCCGGGCACCGTCGTGGCCGTCACGCACGATCGCTATTTCCTCGACAACGCCGCCGAGTGGATCCTCGAACTCGACCGCGGCCGGGGCATCCCGTGGAAGGGCAACTACAGCACGTGGCTCGAACAGAAGGAAGCGCGCCTGGAGGCCGAGCAAAAGGGCGAGGAAGCGCACGCCAAGGCGATGAAGAAGGAGCTCGAGTGGGCGCGCCAGAACCCGAAGGCGCGGCAGGCCAAGAGCAAGGCGCGCCTGGCGCGGTTCGAGGAGCTGTCCGATTTCGAGTACCAGAAGCGCAACGAGACCAACGAGATCTTCATTCCCGTCGGCGAGCGCCTGGGCAACGAGGTCATCGAGTTCACGAACGTCACCAAGTCCTTCGGCGACCGCGTGCTGATCGACAACCTCAGCTTCAAGGTCCCGGCCGGCGCGATCGTCGGCATCATCGGCCCCAACGGCGCGGGCAAGACCACGCTGTTCCGCATGGTCTCGGGCAAGGAGAAGCCGGATTCGGGCGAAGTGAAGATCGGCGCCACCGTGCAGCTGGCCGTCGTCGAGCAGACGCGCGACGACCTTGCGAGCGAGAAGACGGTGTGGGAAGACATCTCCGGCGGGCTCGATTTCATCACCGTCGGCAAATTCCAGATGCCCAGCCGCGCGTACGCGGGCCGCTTCAACTTCAACGGCGGCGACCAGCAGAAGAAGGTCGGCATGCTCTCGGGCGGTGAGCGCGGGCGCCTGCACCTGGCCAAGACGCTCGCAACCGGCGGCAACGTCCTGCTGCTGGACGAGCCGTCCAACGACCTCGACGTCGAGACGCTGCGCGCGCTGGAAGACGCGCTGCTCGAATTCGCCGGCTGCGTGATGGTGATCAGCCACGACCGCTGGTTCCTCGATCGCATCGCCACGCACATCCTCGCGGCCGAGGGCGATTCGCAGTGGACCTTCTTCGACGGCAACTACCAGGAATACGAGGCCGACAAGCGCAAGCGCCTCGGCGACGAAGCGGCCAAGCCGCATCGCGTGCGCTACAAGGCGCTCAAGTAGGCGATGACAGCGCGGCCGTGAATCGCTAAGCTCTGCCCCATGAGCGGAGCCGCCACCCCGACCGCGCCGGCCTACCAGGCCATCTACCGGGCGTGCATGAAGGAAGCCGCGTCGCAGGGGCGCGCGCTGATGCTGCGCATCGTCAAGCATGCGGTCGAGACG
>DATBPW010000301.1:0-8319 GCA_036561125.1 Ramlibacter sp.
GGCGGCGTGGCCACGCTCGATCCCGCCAAGGTGAACGGCAAGATCGTCGTCTGCGATCGCGGCACGATCGGCTTCGCGAACAAGGCCCAGGCCGTCAAGGACGCCGGCGGGATCGCCGTCGTGTTCGTGAACGTTCCGAGCGGCAGCACGGAGATCGGCCCGCCGCCGTCCACCGTGGTCCCGGCGCTCAAGGTGCTGGTCGCGTCCCGTGACGCCATCCGCGCCTACGCCGGCCCGTCGAACGCCAGCGCGACGATGTCGATCAACGTCGTGTTCAACACGCCGGCGCCGTACACCGCGTCGTTCTCCTCGCGCGGACCGTCCAATGCCGCGCAAGGCAACATCCTCAAGCCCGACATCATGGCGCCGGGCGTGGACGTGATCGCGGCCGTCGCTCCGACCATCGACAACGCCGGCGAGAGCTTCGCGTCCTACCAGGGCACGTCGATGGCCACGCCGCACATCGCCGGCATCGCCGCGCTGTTCAAGCAGGTGTACCCGAAGTGGTCGCCGATGATGATCAAGTCCGCGATGATGACGACGGCCTACGACGTCCTCGACGGCCCCAGCACGAACCCGCTGGTGGTGTTCCGCCAGGGCGCGGGCTTCGTGAACCCGACCGCGGCGCTCGACCCCGGGCTGGTGTTCGACTCGAGCTACACCGACTGGGCGGGCTTCATGTGCGGCCAGTACATCGTGCCGAGCTCCTACTGCACGTCGCAGCGCATCCCGGTCATCGACCCGGTGAACATGAACGAGGCTTCGATCGCGGTGGGCACGCTCGCCGGCTCGCAGACGGTCACGCGGCGCGTCACGAACGTGAGCACCCGCCCCACGACCTACACGGCTTCGCTGTCGGGCCTGGATGGGTACACGGTCAAGGTGAGCCCGCCGAAGCTCGCGGTTCCGGCCGGCCAGACCAAGACGTTCACCGTGACGATCACGGCGAATGGCGGCGGAGTGGTCACTGTGAACCCGTACTCCGCCGGGCAGCTCACCTGGTCCGACGGCAAGCACAACGTGCGCATGCCGATCGTGGTGAACCCGGTGATGTTCGCCGCCCCGCCGGAAGTGAACGGCACGGCTTACAACGTGAAGTTCGGCTACACCGGGCCGTTCTCGGTCGCGCTGCAAGGCCCGGTCTCCGGGGCGAAGCAGTCGACCACGATCGCCACGAACGACGTCAAGTGGTTCACGGTCACCGTACCGGAAGGCTCGCCGTTCGTGCGCTTCGAAACGTTCGCCGAGGAGTTCCCCGTCGGTGCCGACGTCGACATGTACGTGTTCGACCCGTCGAACCACCAGGTCGGCTCCAGCACCGGCCCGACCGCGGGCGAGTCCGTGTCGGTCCCGAACCCGGCGCCGGGCACGTGGTCGGTTGCCATCATCGGGTACAACATCCCGACGAAGACGCCCGCTCCGCTGAACCTGTACAGCTGGGTCGTCCCGAACGGGCAGTCGTCGTTCGCCACCGTCAAGGCGCCGACCTCCGCGAAGACGGGGACGCAAGGCTCGGTCACCGTCACCCTCACGGGCAGGGCGGCGGCCGGCAAGTACATCGGCTTCGCGACGTATGGCGGCGCGTCCGGCGTGGGCGGGTCGACCGCGATCAAGTTCACCAAGTAAGACGGCCCACCGTCACGACAAAACGCCCGGCGCTGCCGGGCGTTTTTTTATGTCAGCGTGTCGGGCAAAGCCGGCGTCGCGCGCCCGGCCGGGCAGTAGACAGGGTCGCCCGTGCCCCCCGCGTGGTACTCGAACGTGCGCGCGCCGGCCGAAAGGACGATGCGCCAGCCCGGCACCGTGCGCTGCGGGTAGTGCATGCCCTTGGCCGGGCAGCCCAGGCTCATGTCGGGCCAGGTGACGCGCTCGACCCGGGTCGCTTGCGCCTGCACCCCGAAGCGTTGCTGCGCGTCGGCGATGGCGGCGGTCACGATGGGCTGGCCACCCGGCGGGATCGCAAGAGCCATGACGAGAAAAGTCCAGTTCATGCCGATGCAAACGCTTCGTCCAGCCGCTCGGTGTACTTCCTCTTCGCGGACACGTCGATGAAGCTCGCGTCGAAGCTGTTCTTCGCCAGCTGGTAAGCGTGCCGCGCATCGAGCTTCGTCGCGGCGAAAGTCTGGATGAAGTTCTCGTTCATGTAGCCGCCGAAGTACGCCGGGTCGTCGGAGTTGACCGTCGCGACCAGGCCGGCATCGAGCAACTGCCCGATGTTGTGCTGGTCGAGCCGCGGGAACACGCACAGCTTCAGGTTCGACAGCGGGCAGACAGTCAGCGGGATGCGGTCGCGCGCGAGGCGCTTCATCAGCTCGGGGTCCTTCGCCGACTGCACGCCGTGGTCGATACGCTCGACCTTCAACACATCGAGTGCCGTCCACACATACTCGGGCGGCCCCTCCTCGCCCGCATGCGCGACGAGGTGCAGCCCCAACTGGCGGCAGCGCGCGTAGACCTTCGCGAATTTCTCCGGCGGGTGGCCGACCTCGCTCGAGTCCAGGCCGACGCCGATGAACTTGTCGCGGTACGGCAGCGCCTGCTCGAGCGTTTCGAACGCGTCCTGCTCGGACAGGTGGCGCAGGAAGCACAGGATCAGCGACGAATCGACGCCGAGCTTGCTCGCGCCGTCGAGGCTCGCGCGGTGCAGCCCGTCGATCACCGTCTGCATGCTCACGCCGCGCGCCGTGTGCGTCTGCGGGTCGAAGAAGATTTCCGCGTGCACCACGTTGTCCGCCCGCGCGCGTTGCAGGTACGCCCAGGCCATGTCGTAGAAGTCCTGCTCCTCGAGCAGCACGCTGGCGCCGGCGTAGTAGATGTCCAGGAAGCTTTGCAGGTTCGTGAACGCGTAGGCACGGCGCAGGTCTTCGACGCTCGCATAGGGAATCGCGACAGCGTTGCGCTGGCTCAGCGCGAAGATCAACTCGGGTTCCAGCGAGCCCTCGATGTGGATGTGCAGCTCGGCCTTCGGCATGCGGGCGAGCAGTTGCGGCAGGCGCTCGGGTGCGACCGGCGGAACGTGGAAGCTCATTTGCAAAGGATAAGCCAAGGCGCGCGCTTGAGGCGAAACCTCCTACGCGCCGGCACGCGACCGCGCGACATCGCGCATGCCCGCGGCGCGGCACCATGTGCATTGAACTTTCGAAAGGAGACTCAGAAAGGAGACTCAGCATGGCAAACGCACAGGACCTTCATGGCCTCAAGGTGGCGATCCTCGCCTGCACCGGGTTCGAACAGGCCGAGCTGGCCGAGCCGCGCAAGGCGCTGCTCGCGGCCGGCGCCGACGTGAAGATCGTCTCGGCCGGCAAGGGCCAGATCCAGGGCATGAACCACGACAAGCCCGCCGACAAGTTCGACGTGGATCTCACGTTCGAGGAAGCGAAGCCGCAGGAGTTCGACGCCGTGGTGCTGCCCGGCGGCGTGATGAACGCGGACATGATCCGCATGAACGACGCCGCGAAGAAATTCGTGCAGGCGACGCAACGCGACGGCAAGCCGCTCGCCGTGATCTGCCATGGGCCGTGGCTCCTGGTTTCGGCGGGACTCGCGAAGGGCCGCCACCTGACGAGCTGGCCGTCCCTGCAGGACGACATCCGCAACGCCGGCGCCGTGTGGACGGACGAAGAAGTGGTCGTCGACGGCAACTGGGTGTCCAGCCGCAAGCCCGCCGACATCCCCGCGTTCAATCGCGAGATGACGAAGCTGTTCGCGAAGCAGCACGCCACCGCGTGAACCATTAGCGCGCTTAATGACCCGATCGATTCATTAACAGCGCTGGCGCGGGGCCGCGCCGGCGCCCAGAATGCCTGATCCCTGCCCCAGGAGGCGATCATGCTCGTCGGCGTCCCGAAGGAAATCAAGAACAACGAATACCGCGTGGGCCTCACGCCGGCCAGCGTGCACGAGCTCGTCGCGCACGGCCACCAGGTCGTCGTGCAATCGAACGCGGGCGCCGCGATCGGGCTGACCGACGACCAGTACCGCGCCGCGGGCGCCGAAGTGATCGCTTCTGCGGCCGACGTGTTCGCGCGCGCGGACATGATCGTGAAGGTCAAGGAGCCGCAGCCCGCCGAATGCCGCATGCTGCGGCCGGGCCAGGTCCTCTACACGTACCTGCACCTCGCGCCCGATCCCGAACAGGCGAAGGCGCTCGTCGAGTCCGGCGCCGTGTGCATCGCCTACGAAACCATCACGGGCCCCGGGGGCGGGCTGCCGCTGCTCGCGCCGATGAGCGAAGTGGCCGGCCGCATGTCGGTGCAGGCGGGTGCGCACTACCTGGAGATCTCGCACGGCGGACGCGGCGTGCTGCTCGGCGGCGTGCCGGGCGTGGCCCCCGGCCACGTGGCGATCATCGGCGCCGGCGTGGTCGGCACGAACGCGCTGCAGATGGCCGTCGGCCTCGGCGCGCGCGTCACGGTGCTGGACAAGAACGTCGATCGACTGCGCCAGCTCGATCTCGTCTTCGGCAATCGCATCAACACCGCCTATTCGAACGCCCACAGCATCGGCGAAGCCGTGCTCGACGCGGACCTCGTGATCGGCGGCGTGCTTGTTCCCGGCGCCGCGGCGCCCAAGCTCGTCACGCGCGACCACATCGCGCGCATGAAGAAGGGCGCGGTCGTGGTCGACGTCGCGATCGACCAGGGCGGCTGCTTCGAAACGTCGCACGCCACCACGCACGCGGACCCGGTGTACGTGGTCGACGGTGTCGTGCACTACTGCGTCGCCAACATGCCGGGCGCCGTCGCGCGCACCTCGACGTTCGCGCTGAACAACGCGACCATCGCGCATGCGCTCGCGCTGGCGGACAAGGGGTGGAAAGCCGCGCTGCTGGGCGACGGGCACCTGCGCCGCGGGTTGAACGTCTGCCGGGGGCACGTGACGTACGACGCTGTCGCGCGCGACCTCGGCTATCCGTACCTTGCCCCCGAAACACTGCTGCGCGACTGACCGGCGGCCACGGCCGGCGCGAGCCTACGCCGGCATCACGCGCTGCATGCCCTTGCGATTCATCCAGTACGGGATCGCGCCGATGGCGATTCCGCCCATGCCGACGACGTTCGTCACGACGTCGAAAGTCGGGATGCTGTACAGGGCGATGAAGAACATGAACGCGCCGCTGGCCGCCGGCCAGATCACGTGCGTGATCGCGACGATGGGGCCGGCGCGCAGCCGGTCGCGGAAGAACCACGCGCAGGCGAGGCCCGTCAGCCCGAGGTAGAAGCAGATCTGGAAGCCGATCGCCGTGATCGAGTCCTGCAGGATCACGTTGATCGTCGGCAGGTACGACGAGATGAACAGCAGGAGCAGGCCCGTGGCCCAGATGAAGAAGATGGCCACGTGCGGCGTCTTCCAGCGCGGGTGCAGCCGCGAGTAGCGCGGGTGCATCGCGCCGTCGCGCCCCTTGGCGAACAGCGTGCGCGTGAACTGCAGCATCTGCGTTTCCACCGTTCCCACCGTCGACAGCAGCACCGCGACGATCGCCACGTAGCCCCAGGTGCTCCCGAGCAGTTTCTGCGCGATCGCGAAGATGATGTTGGTGTTGAAGTGCTGGATCTCCTCGTCCGTCAGGCCGAGCAGCGTGACCGTGATGAACACCAGGAAGAAGATCATCAGGAACACCATCGACCAGAACGCGGCGCGGCCCGGCGTGCGGTGGCGGTCTTTCGTCTCCTCGCTCAAGTTCATCGTCACGTCCCAGCCGTAATAGAAGAAGATCGCCACCAGCGCGCCGTTGGCGAACAGCTTCGGCGAGAACGCGAAGGGGTTGTACCAGCCCCAGCTGAACGCGTGGACCGGCTTGGCCGGGAACACCCAGAACGCCGCGACGATGATCACGAGCAGGATCACCGCCTCGAGCAGCGTCATCGCCACTTGCACGTAACTCGTGAGCTTGATGCCCTTGAGCAGCACCGCGCTCACGAACGTGAGCCACAGCGCCGCGATGATCGTCACCCAGTGCACGTTGTTCATCAGCTCCGGCTTGAAGATCAGGAGCGTCGCGTTGGCGGCCGGGATCATGGCCGACACCATGAACACGCAGCACAGCACGAGCAGCGCCCAGCCGGCAAAGAAACCGAACGCCCGGCCGAACACCATGCTCACCCATGCGTAGGAAGTGCCCGCGTGCGCGCGTTCGCGGTTCAGGTTGATGAAGGCGAACGCGATGCCGAACATGATCAGCCCGCAAGCGAGGATGCTCGCCGGCGACAGCGGGCCCGCCGTGCCGATGATCGTCGACGTCGTGATCTCGATGCTGTACGCGGGCGCAGTGCCGGCGATGCCCATGACGATCGATTCGACGATCCCCAGCGAATCGGCCTTCAACCCTTCTTCCATGAAGCTCCTCCAGGCGGCCCGCGGCGGATCGATGGCGTCCCCGCGGCGCGCCTATTATCGGCACCTGTCGGGGAGCCGCGCTCCCTTGAAACCCTCGATTGGCGGCTCAGGCAGCCACCGGCTCCGGCAGGCTGCGGCGCGGCAGCACCAGCCGGAAGGTGGTGTCGTCCCCGGACGACGCGACTTCCAGCGCACCGCCGTGCGCGCGGGCGATCGCATGGGCGATGAACAGCCCCAGGCCGAGGCCCTCGCCGCGGCTGCCGTAATGCCGCCCCGAGCGGAACGGCTCGAAGATGCGCGGCAGGATTTCAGCCGGGATCGCGCCCTTGTTGTTCACTTCGACGGCGACACGCTCGGCGTCGCCGGTGACGCGGATGTTCACCGGCGAGCCCGGCGTGCCGTGCTGCACGGCGTTGGACGCGAGGTTCGAGATCGCCTGCATCACGCGATGCTCGTCCCACGCGCCGGTGCCGTCGACGCTGCAATCGAGCGTGATCTGGCGGTCGCGCGCGATGCCGGCCAGCTCGTCGATGATGCGCTGGCACAACGAGCGCATGTCGCCGGGCCGCGGATCGACCGAGATGCCCGCGCCTTCGCGCTCGCGCGCGAGGTCGAGCAGGTCGCCCACGATGTGCGAGATGCGGTTCACGGCGCGCGAGATGACTTCCGACTGCTTGCGTCCCGTCGAGTCCGGCTCGCTGGTGAGCGCGAGCACGCGCGCCGACAGCTGGATCGTGTTCAGCGGATTGCGGATGTCGTGGCTGACGATGGCCAGGATCCACTTCTCGAAATCGCGCGCGAGGGCCAGCTGCTCCGCGTTGTGCAGTTGCTGCGCGGCGTGCGCCCTGCGCCGCTCGTCGACGTCGACGCAGCTGCCGATGAAGCCCGCGAAGGCGCCGGCGTCGTCGGTGAACGGCACGCCGCGATCGAAGATCCAGCGGTACTCGCCGTCATGGCGGCGCAACCGGTATTCCATCTCGAACGCCTCGCGCCGCGCGAAGTGGTCGAGGTAATGCGCGACGCAACGCTGCAGGTCTTCCGGGTGCACGCCTTCGGCCCACCCGTCGCCCATCTCCTGCTGCATCGTGCGGCCGGTGAACCGCAGCCACGGCTCGTTGAAGTAGTCGCATCGGGCGTCGAGGCCGGAGCGCCAGACCAGCACCGGCGAATGCTCCACGAGCAGGCGGTATTCGGCCGGGGTGAGCGTGCGGTCCATCCCGCAAATATGCCACGCAGCCCGGCCGTCGGGGTCCGCGCGTAACGCATGAGCTGGAGAAAAAAAGCCGCCTCTCGGGGCGGCTTGGTCTTCGCAGTTGCCTTGTGTCGCGTCGCGACCTATTTATTTCTTCTCGCCGCCCGGCACCTTGCCTTCCACGCCCTTGACGTAGAAGCTGATGCCGCCGAGCCATTCGTCGTCGGCTGCCTTGTCCTTTTCGAGGACGACCTTGCCGGTGTTGTCGGCGATCGGGCCCTTCCAGATCACGAAGCTGCCGTCCTTCAAGCCGGCCTTGACCTTGTCCAGCTTCTGCTTCGCGGTGTCGGGCACGTCGGCCGCGACCGAGACGAAATCGATCGCGCCTTCCTTCACGCCCCACCAGATCTTGGTCGGCGACGTCTTCCACGTGCCGTCCATCACCTGCTTGACCGTGGAGATGTAGTACGGCGCCCAGTTGATCACGGCCGACCCGAGGTGCGCCTTGGGGCCGTACGAGCTCATGTCGCTGTCCCAGCCGAACGCGCGCTTGCCGAGTTTTTCCGCCGTCTGCAGCACGGCCGACGAATCGGTGTTCTGCATCAGCACGTCGGCGCCGCCGTTGATCAGCGACGTGGCGGCTTCCGTCTCCTTCGGCGGGTTGAACCAGTCGCCGACCCACACCACGCGCGTCTTGACCTTCGGGTTGACCGATTGCGCGCCCATCGTGAAGCTGTCGATGTTGCGGATCACCTCGGGGATCGGCACCGAGCCCACCACGCCGAGCGTGT
>DATBPW010000302.1:0-1635 GCA_036561125.1 Ramlibacter sp.
AGTTGCGGTCGTTGAAGCCGCTGGCGCCGGCATAGCCCCCGCCGAAGCCACCACGATGACCGGCACCGCCACCGCCGCCGCCGAACTTGCGATCGCGTGAATGATGATCACGGCTGTCGCGGCCGCGGCCGCCGAAGTCGCCTTGCGGGCGCGATTGCGGCGCGCGCTGCTGAGGCTCGAGGCCGGGGATCACTTCGGACTTGAACTGCTGGCGACTGTAGGCCTCGATGTCGAAGATCCTGCGGCGATCGCGGAACTCGGCGAAGGTGATGGCCAGGCCGTCGCGCCCTGCCCGGCCGGTACGGCCGATGCGGTGCGTGTAGTCCTCGGCCTTCATCGGCAGGCCGAAGTTGAACACGTGGGTGACCGTCGGCACGTCGATGCCGCGCGCGGCCACGTCGGTGGCCACGAGAATCTGCGTCTGCCCGTTGCGCAGCGCGCCGAGGCGGCGGTTGCGCAGGCCCTGGTTCATCGCGCCGTGCAGCGCGACGGCATCGAAGCCGTCCTGCTGCAGGTCGGCGGCGAGCTCGTCGCATTCGACCTGCGTCGACGCGAACACGATGGCCTGGTCGATCGAGCGGTCGCGCAGCCAGTGGTCGAGCAGCTTGCGCTTGTGCTGGCGGTCGTCGGCCCAGAACAGCACCTGCTTGATGTTGGCGTGGCGCTCCTGCGGCGAGTCGACCTGGATCTTCTTCGGCTCGCGCATCACGCGCGTCGCCAGCTGCTGGATGCGCGGCGCGAGGGTCGCGGAGAACATCATCGTCTGGCGGCGCGCGGCGGTCAGCTTGTTGATCTCCGCGAGGTCGTCGGCGAAGCCGAGGTCCAGCATGCGGTCCGCTTCGTCGACGACGAGGAACTGCACTTCGTCCAGGCGGACCTGGCCCGAGCGCTGCAGGTCGAGCAGGCGGCCCGGCGTGGCGACCACGAGGTTCGCGTTGGCGAGGCGCTGGATCTGCATCGCATACGGCATGCCGCCCACGATGTGGGCGATGCGCAGGCCGCGCGCGTGGCGCACGAGGTCGATCGCATCGTTCGCGACCTGCTGCGCGAGTTCGCGCGTCGGGCACAGCACCAGCGCACCGGGCGCGGCCGGTTCGAAGCGGCGCGACTTCGGCGCGCGCGCGGGATGCGGCGCACGCGGTTGCGTGCCCTTCTGCGCGAGCAGCGTGTGCAGCAGGGGCAGCAGGAACGCCGCCGTCTTGCCGCTGCCGGTCTGGCTCGAGACCATCAGGTCGTTGCACGCGGCGGACTCGTCGTCCGACGGCAGGGCCAGCGGGATCGTCTTTTCCTGCACGGCCGTCGGCTGGTTGAAGCCGAGGTCTTCCACCGCTTTCAGCAGCTCGGGCGCAAGGCCCAGCTTGGTGAAGCCGTTGGGCGCCGGCGCAGCGGCCGGCGTATCGAAGGTGTCGTTGTTGTCGGCGGGCGCACTGCCCCGCTCGTCGAAGTTGTCGCTCATGAATAGTCCCGTGCGCCCAGCCGCAAGTTGCGACCGGCGCCGTTCAATGGTTGGAAACAGACATCAACCATCAAACGTCTGCGGCGCTGACGGCGCCGTGGCTCTCGTGAGCCGGGGAGTGAGGGAGATGCACGAAATCGGCCGCATTTCGCGGCCGAGGGACGTATTGTCGCAGATTA
>DATBPW010000303.1:0-2361 GCA_036561125.1 Ramlibacter sp.
TGGGCATCGGCTCGGGTGCGGTGTCGAACCCGGTGATGGACGTGTCGAAGGCCGAGGTGATCGTCGTGATCGGCTCGAACCCGACCGTCAACCATCCCGTCGCCGCGACCTGGATGAAGAACGCGGTGAAGAACGGCAGCAAGCTCGTCCTGCTGGACCCGCGCAAGTCCGAGCTCGCCCGCCACGCGCACCGCTACCTGCAGTTCAAGCCCGACACCGACGTCGCGATGCTCAATGCGCTGATGCACGTGATCGTGCACGAAGGCCTCGTCGACGAAGCGTTCATCGCCAGCCGCACGATCGGCTACGACGAGCTGAAGAAAAACGTCGAGGGCTACAGCCCCGAGGCGATGGCGCCGATCTGCGGTATCGATGCGCAGACGCTGCGCTACGTCGCGCGCCTGTACGCCACGTCGAAGGCGTCGATGATCCTGTGGGGCATGGGCATTTCGCAGCACGTGCACGGTACGGACAACGCGCGCTGCCTGATCGCGCTGGCGCTGATGACGGGCCAGATCGGCCGTCCCGGCACGGGCCTGCATCCGCTGCGCGGCCAGAACAACGTGCAAGGTGCGTCCGACGCGGGCCTGATCCCGATGATGTACCCGGACTACCAGCGCGTCGATGCGCCCGGCGTGCGCGAGCGCTTCGAGCAGGCGTGGCACATGGCGCCGGGCACGCTCGACACGACGCCGGGCCTCACGGTCGTCGAGATCATGCATGCGATCAAGGCGGGCACGATCAAGGGCATGTACATCCAGGGCGAGAACCCGGCGATGTCCGACCCCGACGTGAACCACGCACGCGAATCGCTCGCGGCGCTCGAGCATCTCGTCGTGCAGGACATCTTCTTCACCGAGACGGCCTACCTCGCCGACGTGATCCTGCCCGCGAGCGCGTTCCCCGAGAAGACGGGCACGTTCACCAACACCGACCGCATGGTGCAACTGGGCCGGCAGGCGATCGACCCGCCGGGTGACGCGCGCCAGGACCTGTGGATCATCCAGCAGGTCGCCAACAAGGTCGGCCTGCCGTGGAACTACACGCACGTGTCGCAGGTGTTCGACGAGATGCGCGGCACGATGCCCAGCATCGGCGGCATCACGTGGGACCGCCTCGAGCGCGAGCATTCCGTCACCTACCCGTGCAAGCACGAAGGCGATCCGGGCGAGCCCGTGGTGTTCGTCGAGGATTTCCCGCGCCCCGACGGACGCGGCAAGTTCGTGCCGGCGGACATCATCCCCGCCAATGAGCGGCCCGATGCCGAGTATCCGATGGTGCTGATCACCGGCCGCCAGCTCGAACACTGGCACACCGGCAGCATGACGCGCCGCGCGAGCATGCTGGACGCGATCGAGCCCGATCCGGTGGCGCTGGTCCATCCGCTGGACATCGAGGCGCTCGGCATCCGGCCCGGCGACATCGTGACCGTCGAATCGCGCCGCGGCAGCGTGAGCCTGTACGCGCGCGCCGACGACAGCTCGCCGCGCGGCAGCGTATTCGTGGCCTTCTGCTACTACGAAGCCGCCGCGAACAAGCTGACCAACGCGGCGCTCGACCCGTTCGCGAAGATCCCGGAGTTCAAGTACTGCGCGGTCCGCGTCCTGCCGGGCGGCCCCGAGCCCGTGCAAACGAGCTTCGGCGGCGGGCAAGCGCTGGCGAAGCACCTGACGCCGGTCGCATAACGCTTGTCATCCCGGCGCGGGAGGCGGCTTTTGTCATTGCGGCCTTGAGCCGCAATCCAACGTCTGATTGAGATCGTGCGCTCGCGCCAGGTGGCATCCGGCGAGGCCTCATACGTCACCGCAGGACGCTGGCGCGTCCTGTTCCCATCGACCTCTTGGGCCGCCGCGGCTGCGCGGTCGAACTCACTACGAGTTGAGCAAAGCTCAACTCTCCGTTCAGACATTCGCCCGCGAGTCAGTTCACAAGGCGCTCTCGCATCTTCGATGCTCCGGCACTGGCGCCGCGGCAGCCCCGGTCGCTGGCGTTGCCGAAATCGGCCTCACCGGATGCCACCTGTCGCGAGACAAGCATTGCTCCTGATTTGTCATCCCGGCGAAGGCCGGGATCGTTGCCGGTGGATGAAGCGCACGCGAACAGCGAGCCGACGTTCAGCAGCGACCCTGCCTGCTGTGGCGCCGCGCGAGGGCTTCAGCCGTGCGCCCTGCGCGAATCGGCCGGTGCCTGCTCGCGGTCGTCGAGCCCGTAATCGCGGATCACCTCCGCGATCTTCAGGCGGTATTCGCTGAACATCGTCTTGCGCCCCGCGCTCTGCGCGGCGCGGTGCGATTCGAGGTTGCGCCATACCGTCAGGCACGAGTCGTCGCGCCAGAATTGCAGCGACAGGATCTTGTCGGG
>DATBPW010000304.1:0-2797 GCA_036561125.1 Ramlibacter sp.
CGTGAGCGCGGTGACGCCCGCATCCAGCCCGAGGAAATGCGGCACGAACAGGATGGTCGGCGCCTCGCCATCGATTTCCCCGACCGCGCCCGTCAGCGACAGACGCTGCCGCACGACGTCGGGCTTCGCATGCCACAACCAGCTGCGATCGAGCCACGCCTGCGCGAACAGCACGAAATGCTCGCGCACGACCCGGCGCCGCTGCGCGACGGACCATTGCGGGAAGCACAGTTCCAGGTTGCGCATGGCGACGCGGCGGCGCGTCACGACGAGCAGGTACAGCAGTGCGCCGAGCGCCGTGCCCATGCCGCGCACGACGCCCAGCGGCAGCGGCGCGATCGCGCGCATGAAGACGACGCCCAGCCGGCTGATCACAGCGCCAGCTCCTGGCGCGGTTGCTTGTAGCGCGCGTAACCCCAAAGGTATTGCGCGGGACATTCGCGCACGAGTGCTTCCATGCGCGCGTTCAGTTGCGCGGCCGCAGCGTCGGCTTGCGTTGCCAGCGGTTCAGCCCATTCGCGCAGGTGGATGCGGTAGCCGCGTCCCCGCGCCAGGCGCTCGCCCCACACGAGCAGGACGAGCGCATTGGTTTGCCGCGCAAGCCGCGCGGGCAAGGTCATCGTGTATGCCGGCTTGCCGAAGAACGGCGCCCAGACACCCTGCCCTTGCGGCGGCACCTGGTCGGGCAGCATGCCGACGGCTTCACCGGACTTCAGCGCCTTGAGCAATTGCTTGACGCCGGCCAGCGTCGTCGGCGCTGCGGCGAGGTTCTTGCGCTCGCGCGCCGTCGCGACGAGCGCGCGCAACCACGGCTTGCGCGCGGGACGATAGAGCACCGTGATGCGCCCGAAGCGCCGCGCGTAGCCCTGCGCCGTGACTTCGAAGCAGCCCAGGTGCGGCGTGAGGAACAGGATGCCGCGCCCGCTCGCGCGCGCCGCCTCGATGAGCTGCGCCCCGTCCCATTCGATCGGGGCGTCGCCGCCGAACCACACGCGCGGTGTTTCCATCACGAGCTTGCCGCTTTCCGCCACGGCCGGGCGGACCGTGCGGAAGGACAGCCCGGCCTGGCCCGCGTTCTCGACGAAACGCCGCCGGTACGTGGGCGACAGCGCGAACGACAGCCAGCCGACCACCGTGCCGCACGCATGCAACACCGGCAGTGGCAGCGCCGCGAGCGCGCGAAGAAAGATCCGCATGAACGAGCTAGAATGTCCCCGTCGCCGAGTTATTGAACTACTTGCAGGGCGACTCAATAAATTCTGCTAAAGCGTTCGCCCCAAGCTCCGGCACAAGGCAACGCGCCTTCAAGTGATCACTGGAGTTTATCGAATGGCGAACGACTTTCTCTTCACCTCCGAATCGGTTTCCGAAGGCCACCCCGACAAGGTCGCCGACCAGATCTCGGACGCGATCCTCGACGCGATTTTCGCGCAGGACCCGCGCAGCCGCGTGGCCGCCGAGACGCTGACCAACACCGGCCTCGTGGTGCTCGCCGGCGAGATCACGACGCAGGCCAACGTGGACTACATCCAGGTCGCGCGCGACACCATCAAGCGCATCGGCTACGACAACACCGAATACGGCATCGATTACAAAGGCTGCGCGGTGCTCGTCGCGTACGACAAGCAGTCCAACGACATCGCCCAGGGCGTGGACCACGCCAGCGACGACTACCTGAACACGGGCGCCGGCGACCAGGGCCTGATGTTCGGCTACGCGTGCGACGAGACGCCCGAACTGATGCCCGCGCCGATCCACTACGCGCACCGCATCGTCGAGCGCCAGTCGCAGCTGCGCAAGGACGGCCGCCTGCCGTTCCTGCGCCCCGACGCCAAGAGCCAGATCACGATGCGCTACGTCGACGGCAAGCCGCATTCGATCGACACCGTCGTGCTCTCTTCGCAGCACGCGCCGGAGATGAGCGACGGCAAGAAGATGAAGCCCGCGTTCGTCGAAGCATGCATCGAGGAGATCATCAAGCCGGTGCTGCCCAAGGAATGGCTGAAGGACACCCAGTTCCTGATCAACCCCACGGGCCGCTTCGTCATCGGCGGCCCGCAAGGCGATTGCGGCCTGACGGGCCGCAAGATCATCGTCGACACCTACGGCGGCGCATGCCCGCACGGCGGCGGCGCGTTCTCGGGCAAGGACCCGTCGAAGGTGGACCGCTCGGCGGCGTACGCCGCGCGCTACGTGGCGAAGAACATCGTGGCCGCGGGCCTCGCGCGCCAGTGCCAGATCCAGGTGGCGTATGCGATCGGCGTCGCGCGCCCCATGAACGTCACGATCTACACCGAAGGCACGGGTGAGGTGTCGGACGACAAGATCGCGTCGCTGGTGCACGACCACTTCGACCTGCGTCCGAAGGGCATCATCCAGATGCTCGACCTGATGCGCCCGATCTACGAGAAGACCGCCGCCTACGGCCACTTCGGCCGCGAGGAGCCGGAGTTCACGTGGGAGCGCACGGACAAAGCTGCCGCGCTGCGCGCAGCGGCTGGGCTGAAGTAATCGCGCGCGGCGCTTATTCGCCGACGCGGCTGGACACGCGGCTTGTCGAGCGGTCGTCCAGCGCCTGCTGCTGCCGTTCGACTTCGTGCCGCTTGAGCGCGATGTACTGCGAGCGGTCCATCTCGTGGAGCTGCCGCGCGTAGCGCTCGGTCGAATCGAACCACGTGCGGATGCGCTTGTCGAGCTGCTGGTCCGGCGGCGCCGACAGCGACTCGAGCTGCGCTTCGACCGCGAGGTAGTAGCGCATCACGTTGCGCTCGATCGCGCCGCGCACGCCGCCGGTGTA
>DATBPW010000305.1:0-3208 GCA_036561125.1 Ramlibacter sp.
GGGCCCGGCTGGGGCGACCGCTTCGGGCCGGGCACGCGCATCCCCACGTTGTTGATCGGGCCGCACGTGAAGAAGGGCTTCGTCGACCACACGACCTACGACACCACGTCGATCCTGCAATTCATCTCGAAGCGCTGGGGCCTGGCGCAACTGCCCGGCGTGCGCCCGAAGATGGGCGACTTCCGCGCCGCGCTCGAGTAGCCGCGCATCGGCCGATGACGCGCGCGTCAATGGCCGGTTAACCATCGGTAAAGTTCCTGCCCGGTCGCAGGACTGGGCCTACGCGCTCTTGCGCGCAGGGCCGATGGCTGAGGCATCATCATTGGTTGCAAGCTACGGCACCGGGCATGCGCTGTTCCCGGCCGGCCATAACAAGGTCAACCATGAGCCCATCGCCGACCGATCCGGACGATCCCCTTGCCGCGCATCCCGCGGAGCCGCCGCGCCGCACGCTGAGCCGCCGCGCGCAGCTCCTCGGCGCCGTCATCGCCATCGTCGTCGTCGCCGCGGTGGGCTGGCTCGCGTGGGACCTCACGCACAACAAGGGCGGCGGGCCCGGCGGCGCGCAAGGCGCGGGCGGGTTCGGCGGCCGCGGCGGTGCGGGCGGTGCACGCGGACCCGCGGTGACCGTCGGTGTCGCGACCGCCGAGAAGGCCGACCTCCCCGTCACGCTCGAAGCGCTCGGCACCGTCACGCCGCTGGCCACCGTGAAGGTGCGCTCGCAGGTGAACGGCACGCTGCAGCAGCTGCTCTATCGCGAAGGGCAGATGGTCAGGAAGGGCGAAGTGCTCGCGCAGATCGACCCGCGCCAGTTCGAGATGGCGTTGCAGCAGGCGGCAGGCCAGCGCTTGAAGGACGAAGCGCAATTGCAGGCCGCGCGCGTGACGCTCGACCGCTATCGCACGCTTCTGAAGGAAGACTCCATCGCGCGGCAGGACGTCGACACGCAGGAGGCGCTGGTCAAGCAGCTCGAAGCCGCGATCGTCGTGGACAAGGCCAATGAAGGCACGGCGCGCCTGAACCTCGGCTACACGCGCATCGTCGCGCCGGTGGCCGGCCGCGTCGGCTTGCGCCAGGTCGACGTCGGCAACTACGTCAGCACGTCCGATGCGAACGGCGTGGCGATCATCACGCAGTTGTCGCCGATCGACGTGCAGTTCGCCGTGCCGCAGGACGCCGCGCCGCAGCTGCAGCAGAACGCGAACGCGCTGATGCCCGCGCAGGCGCTCGACCGCACGCGCTCCAGCGTGATCGATGCGGGCAAGTTCTATTCGCTGGACAACCAGATCGATCCCACCACCGGCACGGTCAAGGCGAAGGCGCGCTTCGACAACCCGAAGCTCGCGCTGTTCCCTAGCCAGTTCGTCAATGTGCGCGTGAACCTGCAGACGATTCGCGGCGCGGTCGTCGTGCCCGTCTCCGCACTGCGCCATGGCAACAACGGCGACTATGTGTTCGTCCTCAACGCGGACCACACCGTGACGATGACGCCCGTGACGCCGGGGCAGGCCACGGTCGATCGCGTGCAGATCGCAACCGGCCTGCAGGCCGGCCAGCAGGTGATCACCGAAGGCGCGGACCGCCTGCGCGACGGCTCGCGCGTGATCCTGCCCGGCGACGCGCCGGGCGGCGCGCGCGGTGCGGCGAGCGGTGCCAGCGGCGCGCGCAGCGCGCACATGGGCGCGTCAGTGCCGCAGCAGGCGCGGCACTCGCGGCGAGCGGGCAGCGGCAGCGGGCAGTAACGCACGACTTCATGAGCCCGTCGCGTCCCTTCATCCTGAGGCCGGTGGCGACCTCGCTGCTGATGCTCGCCATCGTGCTGGCGGGCCTGGTCGGCTTCAGGTTCCTGCCGCTGTCGGCGCTGCCGCAGGTGGACTACCCGACGATCCAGGTGCAGACGCTGTATCCCGGTGCCAGCCCCGAAGTGATGGCGCAGACCGTCACCGCGCCGCTGGAGCGCCAGTTCGGCCAGATGCCGGGCCTGTCGCGCATGAGTTCGACCAGCGCCGCGGGCGTGTCGATCGTCACGCTGCAGTTCTCGCTGGGCCTCGCGCTCGACGTCGCGGAGCAGCAGGTGCAGGCCGCGATCAATGCGGGCGCGAACCTGCTGCCTGCCGACTTGCCCGCGCCGCCCGTGTACGCCAAGGTCAACCCGGCCGACGCGCCGGTGCTGTCCCTCGCGCTCACGTCCGGCGAACTGCCGCTGACCGACGTGCAGAACATCGCGAACACGCGGCTCGCCCTCAAGATCAGCCAGGTGAGCGGCGTGGGCCTCGTCACGCTGTCGGGCGGCCAGCGCCCGGCCGTGCGCATCCAGGTGGACCAGCGGCAGCTCGCGTCGTACGGGCTCGCGTTGTCGGACATCCGCACCGCGATCACCGCGGCGAACGCGAACGCCGCGAAGGGCAGCATCGACGGGCCGACGCGCTCGTACACGATCAACGCCAACGACCAGCTCATGGCCGCGGGCGACTACAGCAACATGATCATCGCGTACCGGAACAACGCGCCGGTGCGCCTGGGCGACGTCGCGCACGCGGTGCAGAGCGCGGAGAACGTCAAGCTGGGCGCATGGGCGGTGTTCGACGGCAAGCTCCAGCCCGCGGTGATCCTCAACGTGCAGCGCCAGCCCGGCGCCAACGTGATCCAGACGGTCGACGCGATCAAGAAGCGCCTGCCCGAGCTCACGCAGGGCTTGCCGCCGACGATCCGCGTCGACGTGCTGAGCGACCGCACCACCGGCATCCGCGCGTCGGTGGAACACGTGCAGATCGAGCTGGTGATCGCCGTGGTGCTGGTCGTGCTGGTGATCTTCGCCTTTCTGCACAGCCCGCGTGCGACGATCATCGCGAGCCTCGCCGTGCCGATCTCGCTCGTCGGCACCTGCGGCGCGATGTACCTGCTCGGCTACAGCCTGAACAACCTGTCGCTGATGTCGCTCACGATCGCCACGGGCTTCGTCGTCGACGACGCGATCGTGATGATCGAGAACATCTCGCGCCACATCGAGAACGGCGAGCCGCCGCTGGACGCGGCACTGAAGGGCGCGAGCGAAATCGGCTTCACGATCATTTCGCTGACGGTGTCGCTGATCGCCGTGCTGATCCCGCTGCTGTTCATGGGCGACGTGGTCGGGCGCCTGTTCCGCGAATTCGCGGTGACGCTGGCGGTGACGATCCTGATCTCGGCCGTCGTGTCGCTGACGCTC
>DATBPW010000306.1:0-12654 GCA_036561125.1 Ramlibacter sp.
CCCGCCGCCGCCTGCACGTACAGAGTCTGGTCCTTGATGATCCCGGTGCGGATCGCGATCGCCACATCCATGTCGCCCGCGTAGCTCACGTAGCCGCACGCGCCGCCGTAGATGCCGCGCTTGCTCGGCTCGAGCTGGTCGATCAGCTCCATCGCATGCACCTTCGGCGCGCCGGTGAGCGTGCCCGCGGGGAAGGTGGCGCGCAGCACGTCCATGTTGCTCATGCCGTCCTTCAGGATGCCTTCGACGTTGCTCACGATGTGCATCACGTGCGAGTAGCGCTCGACGGCGAAGGCCTCGGTCACCTTCACTGTGCCGGTCTTCGCGATGCGGCCGATGTCGTTGCGCGCAAGGTCGATCAGCATCACGTGCTCGGCCCGTTCCTTCGGGTCGTTCACCAGCTCCCCTTCGACGGCCTTGTCGCGCTCGGGCGTCGCGCCGCGCGGCCGCGTGCCCGCCAGCGGCCGGATCGTCACCTTCTGGCCTTCGTCGGTCGTCTCCTGCCGCACGAGGATCTCCGGCGACGCGCCCACCACGTGGAAGTCGCCGAAGTGGTAGTAGTACATGTAGGGGCTCGGGTTGAGCGAGCGCAGCGCGCGGTACAGCGACAGCGGCGACTCCGTGTAGCGCTTCTTGATGCGCTGGCCGACCTGCACCTGCATGAAGTCGCCGGCGGCGATCAGCTCCTTCGCGCGCTCGACGGCGCCGATGTAATCGGCTTTCGCGAATTCGCGTTCCGTCGGATAGCCCTGCGTCTGCTTCACCACCGGCGCGCTCACCGAATACTTCAGTTGCTCCTTCAGCTCGCGCAGGCGCTTCTTGCCGTTCGAATACGCCTCGGCCTGCGCGGGATCGGCATAGACGATCAAGTACAGCTTGCCCGACAGGTTGTCGATCACCGCGAGCTCCTCGCACTGGAGCAGCAGGATGTCGGGGCAGCCGAGAGTGTCGGGCGGGCAGGTCTTCTCCAGCTTGCGCTCGATGTAGCGCACGGTGTCGTAGCCGAAGTAACCCGCGAGGCCGCCGCAAAAGCGCGGCAACCCGGGACGCAGCGCCACCTTGAAGCGCTGCTGGTACGCCTCGACGAAATCGAGCGGGTTGCCGCGCGCGGTCTCGACGACTTCACCGTCAGTGACGACCTGCGTGAGCGCATCGTTGCCGTAGCCGCTCGCCCGCAGCAGCGTGCGCGCTGGCAGGCCGATGAAGCTGTAGCGGCCGAAGCGCTCGCCGCCGACGACCGATTCGAGCAGGAAGCTGTGCGCGCCTTGGCCGCGCGAGTGCGCGAGCTTCAGGTACAGCGACAACGGGGTTTCGAGGTCCGCGAACGCCTCGGCGATCAGCGGGATGCGGTTGAAGCCCTGCAAGGCAAGGCTTTTGAATTCGAGTTCGGTGATCACGGGAAATGAGCCTCCACAAGCTCGTGCGGCTTCGGCCGCGTGGATCGATTGCCCTCGGGGGGCGCGGGGCACGGGCTGCCCCGTGCGATCAGGAACGCAAGAATGCTGGCTTGCGCCAGGGCCAGGCTCCCCGGCCCCTGCAAGCCACGACAGTCATGCGGTGGATGGACATGCGCCGCAGTGTAGCAAACGAAATTTCGGTCCTCGCGAAAACCCTCTTGTCGCGTCGCGCAGCAGCGACGAACAATGCGGAATCGAACGCTCGTTCTTTTTTTCCACAAGCTCCCATGAGATTCACGAACCGGCTCGCGGCCGCGGCCGCCGCGGCTTTCTGCATGGCTGCGTCGGCCCAGGTGGTCACGCTCGCAGGCGCGAAATTCGATCCCGACGCGACCGTCGGCGGACAGAAGCTGCTGCTCAACGGCGCCGGCATCCGCTACAAGGCGGTGTTCAAGGTCTATGCGATCGGCCTGTACGCGCCGCGCAAGCTGCACTCCAACGCCGAAGTGCTCGATGCGAAGGTCGCCAAGCGGCTGCAGCTCGTCGCGCTGCGCGACGTGGGCGGCGAGGAGTTCGGCAAGCTGTTCGCGCGCGCGATCGAGGAGAACGCCACGCGCGATGAATTCGCGAAGTCGATCAACGCGGTGGTGCGCATGGGCCAGATCTTCGCGGACCAGAAGCAGTTCACGAAGGGCGACGTCGTCGAGATCGACTACGTCCCCGGCACCGGCCTGGCCCTGATCGCCAAGGGCAAGCAGCAGGAGCTGTTCAAGGAGCCGCAGTTCTCCTCGATCATGTACAAGATCTGGTTCGGGCCGCACCCGCCGGACACGGCCTTGCAGCAGGCGCTGCTCGGCGAGCACAACTACACCAACCAGTAATCAGGCGAGCAAGCGCGGCACGTCGGCAATCGAGTCGACGAACGCGTCGGCATCGACGGCGCGCACGGGCTCGCCGTGGTTGTAGCCGTAGGTGACGAGCACCACGGGGCAGCCCGCAGCGCGCGCGGCGCGCGCATCGTTGCTCGAATCGCCGATCATCAGCGTGCTCCCCGGCGCGGCGCCGAGCGCGCGGCACGTCTCGACCAGCGGCAGGGGATCGGGCTTCTTGCGCGCGAACGCATCGCCGCCGAAGACGAAATCGAAACAGCCCGCGAGCCCTTTCGCGGCGACGAGGGGCCGCGCGAACCCGCCGGGCTTGTTCGTGAGGCACGCGAGGCTCAATCCCAGCGCGCGCAGCGCCTGCACGCCTTCGAGCGCACCCGGGTACAGGTCCGAATGCTGGCCGTTCACCGCGAGGTAGTGCTTCTGGTACGAATCCCACGCGCTCTCGTACAGTTGCTCGGCGCCGCCGACGTGCTCCAGCACGGCACGGACCAGGTGTTCGGACCCGCGCCCGACCATCGTTCGTATCGCAGCGCGACCGATCGCCGGCAGGCCGAGCTCGTCCAGCATCGCATTGAGCGCAACGTCGAAATCGCCCAGCGTGTCGACGAGCGTGCCGTCGAGGTCGAAGATGGCGGCGCGCAGGCCGGCAAAGAGCGGGTTCAAGTGCGCGATTGTCGCGCGCTCACGGCTTGCGGTTTGCGCCCGAGTGGCTCGCCTGCCCGCCCTTGCGGCCGGCCTCGCGCGCTTCCTCCGAGTTGAACTCGTGCGCCGTGCCCTTGCGATGCGCGGCTTGGCCGCCCTTGCTGCCGGCCACGCGCGCCTCGTCCGGATTGAACTGGTGGGCCGTGCCTTTCTGGTGCGCCGCGCGGCCGCCCTGGCTGGCGATTTCGCGCTGGCGCTGCGGATCCATCGACGCGAAGCCGCGTCCCGAGCGGCCCTTCGCCGCGTCCTGCTTGCCTGATGCCATCGTGCTGGTACTCCTCTGCCGGGCTGTGCGCGGGCGTGCGCACGCCGGCTGCGTGAGTGGCGCATTTGGAAACGGCCGCAGCGTGCGAGCCGTCGGCTGCAGGGCGCAGCGAACGTAGGACTGCGCCGACGCTGCGCGACGCGGTCAGGCCGCGATCGTGTCGAGGTTGGGACGCGTCCAATGGCGGTGGCACGCGACGGCGGCGATGAAATCCAGCGCGAGCTGCGCGCGCGCGGGCGGCTCGTTGCGCCCCACGACGATGCCCGGCGTTTCCGCCGCGTCATGCAGGCCGGCCCGCTCCAGCAACTGCACCCCTTCGCCGATGAAGCAGATCGTCTTGCAGTGGCGGTAGGCCTCGAGCACGAAGTGCACCGCCTGGCCATTCTGCGCCAGCGCTTGCACGCTCGCGGTCCCGCCCGGGACGACGACGGCATCGAACAGCACCGACGGCATGGTGCAGAAGGTGTGGTCGACGGCGAGCTGCTGGCCATTGGCCGTGGCAACGCTGCCGACGCGGTCGGCCAGCAGCACGCAGCTGGCCTGCGCTTCCTGCACAGCCTGCTGGATCGCCCGCAGCGCGCCAACTTCGACGCCCGGCGCGACGAGCACGGCGATGCGCCGCGTCGCGATGCCGCGCGCCGGCTGCGCTTCGGTCCCCAGCGCAGGCGACGACTCGACCGCCGACTTGCCACGCGCATCGCGAAAGCCCGCGCGTCCCGCGGCGGCCTTGGCGTCGGGCGCGGCGGTGCCAAGCGGCTCGGCGACCCGGCGCGCGAGCCGCGAGTCGACGTGCGCCAGGTTGTCGACGACCCGCTGGCGGATCGCGGGCACCTGCACGCGCCACAGCTCGCGCTGGAACGCGGAGACGATGTGCTCCTTCTCCGCCGGGCCCTGGCTGTTCCAGAACAGCGCGGCCTGGCTGAAGTGATCGTCGAAGCCGTCGCTGCGCCTGCGCGTCTTCGGCGACTCGATCGCGTCGGTGCTCGACTGGAAGCCGGCGCAGCCGCCGTCGACGCGAAACTCGGATCCGTTGCCGAGCGTGTTCGGCTCGTACGACACAGGCCCCTTGCCGATTGCCATGCGATGCGCGCCGCCCTGGTGGAACGCATGCGCGGGGCACACCGGGCGGTTGATCGGCAAGTCGCCGAAGTTCGGGCCGCCCAGGCGCGCCACCTGGCTGCCCGTGTACGACTGCACGCGGCCCTGCAACAGCGGGTCGTTCGTGAACTCGATGCCCGGCACGAGATGCCCCGGATGGAAGGCCGCCTGCTCGCATTCGGCGAAGAAGTCCTCGCAATTGCGATTGAGCACCAGCCGCCCCACGACCACCGGCGGCACGAGTTCTTCCGGGATGAGCTTGGTCGGGTCGAGGATGTCGAAGCCGAACGCAGCGGCCTTCTGCTCGGGCACAAGTTGCAGCGCCAGCTCCCATTCGGGCCAGCATTGCTGCGCGATCGCGTCGCGCAGGTCGCGCCGCAGGAAGTCCGGGTCGCAGCCGGCGATGCGCTGCGCCTCGGTCGTCAGCAGCGCGTGCCGGCCCAGCTTCGCCTTCCAGTGGAACTTGACGTAATGCGCGACGCCCCGCGCGTTCACCACGCGCCAGGTGTGCACGCCGAATCCGTCCATCATGCGGTACGAACGCGGCAGCGCATGGTCGGACATGAGCCACATCAGCGCGTGCGTGGACTCGGGCACCAGCGAAGTGAAATCCCAGAACGTGTCGTGCGCGCTCGACGCTTGCGGCATGCCGTCGTGCGGCTCGGGCTTGAGCGCGTGCACGAAGTCCGGAAACTTCATGGCGTCCTGCACGAAGAACACCGGGATGTTGGCGCCCACGAGGTCCCAGTTGCCCTCGCCGGTGTAGAACTTCACTGCGAAGCCGCGCACGTCGCGCACCGTGTCGGCCGAGCCCTGCGACCCCGCCAGCTGCGAGAAGCGCACGAACACCGGCGTGCGCGCGCCCGGCTCCTGCAGGAAGGCGGCGCGCGTCGAGTCGACCATCGGCTTCGTGCATTCGAAATAGCCGTGCGCCGCGGCACCGCGCGCCCACACCACGCGCTCGGGGATGCGCTCGTGCTCGAAGCGCACGAGCTTCTCGCGCAGGATGAAGTCCTCGGCGAGCAGCGGGCCGCGCGGCCCGGCGCGCAGCGAGTTGTGGTTGTCGGCCACGCCGATCCCGCCCGCGGTCGTCAGCGCGTTGTGCGGCTCGTGCGTGAACGCCTCGAGCTGCTTCTGCTTGGCCAGCGCCGTTTCGTTGCCCTTCGCGCGCCGAAGGCTTTCCTGCTTCGATTGCGGCATGAAGCGGGCGTCAGTCCGCGTCCAGGTCGAGCGCCGCGCACAGGACGCGCGCGACGGTGGCGAGCGCGAAGGCACCGATCGCGCCGGCGACGAACCAGACCAGCCATTCAGGCCATGCAGCGACCAGCTCCATAACTGCTCCCGTGCCGGCGTCGGTGCCGGCTCCTTCACAGCTTACGAAAGCTCATGTGCAATCACCCGTCGTCGCCCGACCGCGGCGTTTGTAGTCGCTGCTTGGGACCTGCCGTAAGAAGCCTCCGACGCGGCAAGCCCTTCCGTCCTACCGCCGCCCCTCGCGGCGCGCCGCACGATGGAGGCGAAAGGGAATTCGATGATGAAGGACGACGACAATCAACCGGTGGGCCGCGGCGACACGAACCGCCAGCAGGGCCAGACGCAGCAGCGCGTGCCGCGCCGGCCCGACGAGCGCGACGAATCCGCGGACAGCCAGGCGTCGGATGAGCCGTCGCAGCGGCGCATGGGAGAGCTCGGGCGCAACGATGTGGAAAGCGGCAAGGTCGACACCGGCAAGGGCCCGGTGCTGCGTGACCTGCACGAGAACAAGATCTAGCGCTTGAGCTGCGCGCGCATCGCGCCGATGACTTTCGCGTAGTCCGGCTGGCTGAAGATCGCGCTGCCCGCGACGAACGTGTCCGCGCCGGCCGCGGCGACGCGCGCGATGTTGTCGACCTTGATGCCGCCGTCGACTTCGAGCCGCACGTCGCGCCCGCTCGCGGCTATGCGACGCCGCACCTGTTCGATCTTGCGCAGCGCCGATTCGATGAAGCCCTGCCCGCCGAAGCCGGGGTTGACGCTCATCACCAGCACGAGGTCGATGTCGTCCAGCATCCAGTCGAGCACGTCGATGGGCGCGGCGGGATTGAACACCAGGCCCGGCTTGCAGCCGGCGGCGCGAATCGCCTGCACGCTGCGATGCACGTGTGCCGACGCGTCGGGGTGGAAGCTGATGTAGTCGGCTCCGGCCTTCGCGAATTCCTGCGCGAGCGCATCGACCGGCTGCACCATCAGGTGCACGTCGATCGGCACCGGCGTGCCGTCGGGCTTCTTCGCATGCGGCTTGAGGGCCGCGCACACCATCGGGCCGAACGTGAGGTTCGGCACGTAGTGGTTGTCCATCACGTCGAAGTGGATCCAGTCGGCGCCCGCGGCGACCACGTTGCGCACTTCCTCGCCGAGGCGGGCGAAGTCGGCCGAGAGGATCGATGGCGCGATGCGGTGCGTGGAGCTCATGCCGCCGATTCTCGCAAATCGCGCGGCGCAGCCCGCGGAGGTACGATGGGCGCATGGCGAAGTACGAGTTGCGCGTCGAGGTCCAGCCCGAATTCCTGCCCGACCAGTCGGCGCCGGACGAGGGGCTGTACACCTTCGCCTACACGATCACGATCACCAACTCGGGCGACGTGCCCGCGCAGGTGATCTCGCGGCATTGGCTGATCACCGATGCGAGCGGCATGACCGAAGAGGTGAAGGGCCTGGGCGTCGTGGGCCACCAGCCGCTGCTCAAGCCGGGCGAAGCCTTCCAGTACACCAGCGGCTGCCGCCTGCGCACGGCCAGCGGCACCATGCGCGGCAGCTACTTCTGCGTGGCCGAGGACGGCGAGCGCTTCGAGGTGCCGATCGCGCCGTTCGACCTCGCGGACCCCGCGGCCCGCGTGCTGCACTAACTCAGCTTCGCGCTCCAGTCCTACAGGGCTGCTGCGCAATGGCAGGCACATTCGGCGCGCAGGGAGCGTGCATGAACGAAGTCATGGCCATCTGGGCCGAATGGCTGCGGCCGTCGGCCGGCTTGCCGACGGTGCAATGGTCGGTGCTGCTCGCCGTCGCGGCGGCGGTGGGCCACCTTGTCCAGCGCCACACCGGCGTGCCGAAAGTCGTGGGCTACTCCATGACCGGCGCGCTCGCGGGCCTCGCGGGCTTCTCCAGCGGCGCGTGGCCGACCGGCGGCATCGCGCAGTTCCTGCTCGAGCTTGGCGTTGCCGTCGTGCTGTTCGAAGCCGGCGGGCGGCTGTCGCTGCGCTGGTTCCGCCACAACCCGATGGTCCTCCTGCAAAGCCTGTCGGAGGCGGCGCTGGCGGCCTTGCTGGTGTACTACGCACTGCGCTGGCTGGGCGTGTCGCATGCGGTGGCCGAAGCCATCGGGCTGGTGTCGATGTCCGCATCGCCCGCCGTGCTGTCGCGCGTCGTCATGGACACGCGCGCATCGGGCCCCGTGACCGAGCGCGCCCTCACGCTGTCGACCTTGAGCGCGCTGTATGCGCTGACGCTCGTCAATGCGCGCGCGGGCGTCATGCACTACGCGTCGACCGAGCTCGGCGACACGCTGTTCCCTGTGCTGGTGGTGCTCGGCGTCTCGTTCGTCGTCGGCGGCGTGCTTGCCCTCGTGCTGCGCGTCGCGCTGCGCTTCATGAGCCCGACCAGCGAGAACACCTCGATGCTCCTGATCGCCTCGATCGCGGCGGCCACGACGTTGGCGTCGCACTTCGGCGGCTCGGCGCCGCTCGCCGCGCTGCTGGCCGGGCTGATGCTGAAGCTGCTCCATCCGCGGCCGTGGGCCTGGCCGCGCCAGCTCGGCACCGCTTCGTCGCTGCTGGCGATGCTCATGTTCGTGCTGGTGTCGGTGGTGGCCGCGAAGGCGCCGTGGAGCCATGGCGTGGTGGGCGTGGTCGGCACTGTGGTCATCGCGCGCGGCGCCGCGAAAATCGCCGGCGTCTCGATCGCCAATTGGGGCAGCGGGACCAGCCTGCGCCAGGCGTTCTGGACCGGCTGCACGCTCTCGCCGATGTCGGCCGTCGCGCTGCTGATGGTGTCGCAGTTCGCCATGACCGCGCCCGACATCGGTCCGGCGATCAGCAGCATCGCCCTGCCCGCGATCCTGCTGATGGAAGTGCTGGGTGCGATGATTGCCACCTTCGCGCTGCACCGCGCGCGCGAAACTTCGCTGGCGGATGCACCCGAGGGCCCGGCGGCTGTGAGGCACGCGCGTGGGTAAGCCGCTGCCGCCCGCCATCGCCATGCCTGCGAGCCCGCCCCAGCTCGAACCGTTCCACGCCTCGGCGGCGTTGTCGCTCGGCGTCGAGCTCGAACTGCAGCTGGTCAACACGCATGATTACGACCTTGCGCCGTATTCCGCCGAGATGCTGCGGCTGATGGAGAACTTCAAGCTGCCCGGCTCGGTCGTGCCCGAGATGACCTCGAGCATGATCGAGATGTCCACCGGCATCTGCCGCGACGCCGTGCAGGTGTTCGAGGAGCTGTCCGCAATCCGCGATGCGCTCGTGAAGTGCGCGGACCGGCTGAACATCGCGATCGTCGGCGGCGGCACGCACCCGTTCCAGCAGTGGCACGAGCAGCGCATCTACGACAAGCGGCGCTTTCGCGAGCTGCACGAGCTGTACGGCTACCTGTCGAAGCAGTTCACCGTGTTCGGGCAGCACGTGCACATCGGCTGCCCCGACGCGGACGCGGCGCTGCTGATGCTGCACCGCATGTCGCGCTACATCCCGCACTTCATCGCACTGTCGGCGTCGTCGCCGTTCGTGCAGGGGCAGGACACGCAGTTCGACTCGGCACGGCTCAATGCGGTGTCGGCTTTCCCGATGTCGGGCCGCGCGCCGTTCACGCTGCTGTGGCGCGACTTCGAGAGCTTCTTCGCCAAGACGACGCGCACGGGCGTGGTCAAGAGCATGAAGGACTTCTACTGGGACATCCGGCCCAAGCCCGAATACGGCACGATCGAGATCCGCGTGTTCGACACGCCGCTCACCGTCGAGCGCGCCGCAGCGCTGGCGGGCTTCGTGCAGGCGCTCGCGGCATGGTTCCTCGCCGAGCAGCCGTTCGTGCCGGTCGAGGACGACTACATGGTCTACACGTACAACCGTTTCCAGGCCTGCCGGTTCGGGCTCGATGCGGTGTACGTCGATCCGGCCAGCGGTGAGCACCTGCCGCTGCGCGACCACATCGCAACGACGCTGGAGCGGATCGCGCCGCATGCGCGCGCGGTCGGCGCGAACTGGGGCGTGCAGCTGCTGGCCGAAGACGACCGGCGCAGCATGAACGATGCGCGCTGGCTGCGCGAGACGCAGGCACACGAGCGGCTGCTCGCCGAAGTGGTGCGGCAGGCGTCGCTGCGTTTGCGCGGCCCGTCCTGAAGGACGCGCAGGCCGATCGAGCACATCGCGACATCGCGCACAATTGCCCTCATGGGCGAGTTCGACCTCATCGCGCGCTACTTCCAGCGCCCGGCGCGCCGCAGCCCGCTCGGCAGCGGCGACGACTGCGCATTGCTCGCGCCCCGCCCCGGCATGCAGCTGGCCGTGTCGACGGACATGCTCGTCGAGGGCCGGCACTTCCTTTCGACCGTCGATCCGCAGCGGCTCGGGCACAAGTCGCTCGCCGTCAACCTGAGCGACCTCGCGGCCTGCGCAGCCCAGCCGCTCGCATTCATGCTGGCGCTGTCCATGCCCGGCGTCGACGAGCCCTGGCTCGCCGCATTCGCGCGCGGCATGTTCGCGCTGGCGGACCGGTACGAATGCGAGTTGCTCGGCGGCGATACGACGCGCGGCCCGCTCGCCATCTCGATCACCGTGTTCGGCGAAGTGCCGCAGGGGCAGGCCCTGCTGCGTTCGGGCGCGCGCGCGGGAGACGACTTGTGGGCCAGCGGGTCGCTGGGCGATGCGCGCGTGGCACTCGAGGTGTTTCGCGGGACCTTGTCCCTGCCCGCAGCAGCGTTCGAGGCAGCGCGCCTGCGCATGGAAACGCCGGCGCCGCGCGTCGAGCTCGCCATCGCATTGCGCGGCATCGCGACGGCGGCGATCGACGTGAGCGACGGCCTGGCGGGCGACCTGCGCCATGTGCTCGATGCTTCCGGCGTCGGCGCGTCGATCGATGCCGAAGCGGCGGTCGCGCTGCTCGATTGCGCACAGCATGTCGCGGCCGCGTCGCGCCTGGGCTTCGTGCTGTCGGGCGGCGACGACTACGAGTTGCTGTTCACCGCTGCGCCTTCTTCTCGCGATGCCGTGCTTCGAGCCGGCTCGCAGTCCGGCACGCGCGTGACTCGCATCGGGCGGATCGACGCCGAACGCGGCCTGCGGGTGCACGACGCGCAAGGGCGGCCCGTGGCGGCGGACCTCACTTCGTTCGACCACTTCGCATGACGGCATTGCAACGCCTGACCGTCGCGCTGGCTTTGCTGGTGCCATGGCTCGCGCACGCGGAGAACTATCCGGCCGTCGTCAGCCACGTCACCGACGGCGACACCGTGTGGGTGCGGCCCGTGAGCGGCGGCCCGCCGCAGCACATCCGCATCGACGGCATCGACGCGCCCGAGCTGTGCCAACGCTTCGGCCCGGAATCGCGCAGCGCACTCGCGTCGTACGTGCTGCACAAGCGTGTCGTCGTTCTCACGCGCGGAGCCGACGATTACCGCCGCACCGTGGCGCGATTGCACATCGGCCGCAAGGACGTCGGCGCGTGGATGGTGTCCCACGGCTATGCATGGTCGTACCGTTTCCGCAGCGACCCCGGGCCTTATGCCCGCATCGAAGCGCGTGCACGCAGCGCGGGCCGCGGCCTGTGGGCCCAGGGCGATGCGGAAATCCCGCGCGACTTCCGCGTGCGTCACGGCTCCTGCCACTGATTCGGCCATGGACCCACTCAATCCCCCGGTGCGACCCGCTGTCCTGCGGCCCAGCTGGCGTTTCCTCTTCGCGCATCCCGCGCACTTCATCGCGCTCGGCTGCGGCTCGGGCCTGTCGCCGTTCGCGCCGGGCACGGCCGGCACCGCATTCGCGTGGCTGGTGTACGTGCTGGTCGCGCCCTATTTCAGCGCGGTGGAGATGGGCGCGCTGATTGCCGTCTCCACCGCCGTCGGCTGGTGGGCCTGCACCGTGACCGCGCAGCGCATGCACGTGCTCGATCCCGGGCCGATCGTGTGGGACGAGGTGGTCGCGTTCTGGATCATCCTGTGGCTCGCGATGCCGATGGGCTTGGCCGGTCAGCTCGTGGCCTTCGTGCTGTTTCGCGCGCTCGATACGATCAAGCCCGGCCCGATCGGCTGGGCCGACGACCTGTTCCACGGCTTCGGCTGGAAGGGCGGGCTCGGCATCCTGCTGGACGACCTGGTGGGCGCGTTCTGCGCGCTCGTGATCATTTCACTGTGGCGGTTCTACGCATGAACAGTGTGGAGCAACTCGCATCGCTGCTGCGCGAGCGGCAATGGATGCTCGCGACGGCGGAAAGCTGCACCGGCGGCATGATCGCTGCGGCGTGCACCGACCTCGCCGGCTCGAGCGACTGGTTCGAGCGCGGCTTCGTCACGTATTCGAACGAAGCGAAGACCGAGCTGCTCGGCGTCGACCCGAAGCTGGTCGAGGCCAACGGCGCCGTCAGCGAGGTGGTCGCGCGCGCGATGGCCTTCGGCGCGGTGCGCCACTCGCGTGCGCGCGTTAGCGTCGCGGTGACCGGCATCGCCGGCCCGGCCGGCGGGACTCCGGACAAACCGGTGGGCACGGTGTGGTTCGCGTTCATGCTCGACGGGCGCCTGTCGAGCGAGACGAAGCGCTTCGACGGCGACCGGGCCGACGTGCGGCGCCAGACCGTCGACCATGCGCTGGCCCGCCTGGTGCAAAACCTGCGCGAGTGGCAGCCGTGACCCGGGCGCAGGGTTCTTCGGCACTGCGTCATGACCTGATGAGCTGGTTGCCCTAGCATGGGCTCATGTTCGTCGGCGTGAGGGCCTGGCCGGTCCGCTACAACTTCTTCGCCGCGTGCGTCGCCGGCTTCTTCGCGTTCATGGCGTTGTGGGCGTGGCAGAAGGACGATGCATTCGCCGTGACGGCGACGGTGTTCCTCGTGCTCGTCCTCCTCGGCCTGCGCGACATCCTGCAGACGCGCCATGCGATCCTGCGCAACTACCCGGTGATCGGGCACATCCGCTTCTTCCTCGAATACGTGCGGCCGGAGCTGCGGCAGTACTTCATCGAAGGCGACACCGAAGCCGCGCCGTTCTCGCGCGCGCAACGCTCGCTCGTGTACCAGCGCGCGAAGATGGCGCAGGACAACCGCCCGTTCGGCACGCAGCTGGACG
>DATBPW010000307.1:0-4467 GCA_036561125.1 Ramlibacter sp.
GCAGGAGCGCCAGCCGCCGGTGCTCGCGCGGCTCGAAGCCCACCAGCGACACGAGGAGGGCGCATGCGTGGCTCATGCAGCATTGGCTCACACGTGCCGCTGAGCCACGCGTAGGCGCGCGCCGTCACAGCGCGTCGGACATGGCTCGACAGTGGCTCGCGCACGCGTCGAAGGCGAAGCGCCAGCGCCGCGGCTGCTGGCCGTCTTACCCGGCCTCGGTGGTGCGGGGACCTTTTTCAGGGGCGACGCCCGGATGGGTGCCCGGCGCGGTGGTGTCGCCGCTGTTGCGCGACACGGAGATGGCGGACATCGCGTGCGACAGCCGCTCGTTGGCGACGGCGCGGCGAAGCGACACTTCGCGGATGAGCGTGTGCGACGGCGCGCCGGTATGCCGCGAGAAGTACTCTTCCCAGGCTTTCGCGAGCTGCTCCTCGGCGACGCGCGCGGCCGCGTCCGCGTCCTTCCACTCGTCGTAAGCCTTGCGTGATGCCTGAGTCACGGGGCGATGTTAATACGATGTGCATGAGTCCCTGTAGGACGGCACGCCGAACGCCTGCCCGCGCGGGGATGGCAGTCGTTCCAGGGGGGGCCTCACTGCGCCGGGATGAACATCGTCACGGCGAGCCCGCCGCCGTCGCGGTTGTTCAGCGTGATGCGCCCGCCGTGCGCCTCCGCGATCTCGCGCGCCAGCGCGAGCCCGAGCCCCGTGCCGCTGCGCTTGGTCGAATAGAACGGCACGAGCGCGTTCGACATCACGGCCTCGTTCATCCCCGTGCCGCGGTCGCCCACTTCGACGAGCACCATGTCGCCCGCCGCGCGCCGCACATCGACGCTCACGCCGTCCGGGGGCGAACCCGACTCGTGCGCGTTCTTCAGCAGGTTGAGGATCGCCTGTTCCATCTGCGAGGCATCGAAATGCGCGGGCGCATCGGGCAAGGGGCCGGCGATGCGGAACGGCACCTGGAGTTGCAGCGCGGCAAGGAACGGGCGCCACTCGACGGCCTTCTTGCGCGGCAGCGGCAACTTCGCGAAGCGCGCGTAGCCCGCGATGAACCGCTCGAGGTGGTGCGTGCGCTCTTCGACCGTGCCGAGGATCTCCGGCAGGCGATCGAGCTGCCGGCGCCGCACGAGTTCGGCGGCCGACGCGGCGAGCGAGGCCACCGGCGCCAGCGAATTGTTCAACTCGTGGCTGATCACGCGGATCACCTTCTTCCACGTCTGCACTTCCTGCCGCCGCAGTTCGGCGGTGAGGTGCCGCAGCAGCAGCAATTCGTGCCGGCGGCCGTTGAGCGTGAACGCGCGCCGCGCGAGGTGGTAGATCTCGTCCTCGGCGTCGCTGTCCTTCGCGTGGCTCACGGTGAAGAGGCCGTCGCCGCCGCGGCCCAGCGCTTCGCGCAGTGTCTCGAACGTGCGGCGCAGCACCTGGTCGATCGACATGCCTTCGATGCGCCGGCCTTCGGCCAGCAACTGGCGCGCGGCCACGTTCGCGAAGACGATGGTGCCCGTGTCCTGCACGAGCAGCATCGCGACGGGCGTGTTCTGCACCATGGTGTCGAGCAGCAGTTCGCGCTCCACGAGTCCCACACGCTGGTCGCGCAGCACGTCGCCCAGCGCGTTGTGCGCCTGCACGAGGTCGCCGATCTCGTCGTCACGGTCCCAGCGCAGGCCGAACGAGTAGTCGCCGTCGCGGTAACTCGTCACGGTGCCGCCGAGCGCGCGGAACATCGCGAGCATCGGCTCGAGCTGCGAGCGCACGACGAAGTACGCGAGCGGCACCGTCACGAGCAGCGACACACCGATGGCGAGCCACTTGTCGCCCCGGAGCCAATCGACGAGCAAGGCCGTCGCCAGGACGGCAGCCGCGACGAGCAGCGCCGCGACGAGCCCGAAGCGCGCCGCCAGTTCGAAGCGCACGCGCCGCATCAATGGGCCGGGCGGCTGATGCCCAGGCGTTCCATGCGGCGGTACAGGGCCTGCCGCGACACCCCGAGCGACGCCGCGGCCTGCGCGACGACGCCGTTGTGGCGCGCCAGCGCTTCCTCGATCGCCTGCTTGTCGAGCGCCGGTTCGCCGGCGGCGGGCGCGTCCGCCGGCAGCGCGAGGTCCGCGGCCGTGATCGTGGCGCCCTGCGCGAGCAGGCTTGCGCGCTGCATCGCGTTCTTCAACTCGCGCACGTTGCCCGGCCACGAGTGCCGCAGCAACGCATGCTGCGCGGATGCATCGAGCGACTTGCCTGCACCGAGGAAATGCTGCGCGAGCGGCACGATGTCGTCCGGGCGCTTCGCCAACGGCGGCACGGGCAACTCGATCACGTCCAGGCGATAGAACAGATCCTGCCGGAACGTGCCGGCGCGGATCATCGCGTGCAAGTCGGCGTTGGTCGCGCTCACGATGCGCACGCGCACCTGCTTCTCGTCGTTCGAGCCGAGGCGCTGGAAGCGGCCGGTCTCCAGCACGCGCAGCAGCTTCACCTGGCCCGCGAGCGGCAGGTTGCCGATCTCGTCGAGGAAGAGCGTGCCGCCGTGCGCGGCTTCGAACTTGCCCGCGCGCGCTTTCGACGCGCCGGTGTAGGCGCCCGGCTCCGCGCCGAACAGCTCGGCTTCGACCAGCTCCGACGGCAGCGCGCCGCAGTTGAGCGTGACGAACGGGCCGTCCTTCACCTGCGAATTGGCCTGCACGATCTCGGCGATCTTCTCCTTGCCGCTGCCGTTCGGGCCCGTGATGAGCACCGGCACGTCGGCCCGTGCGACCTGGCACGCGAGGTCGAGCACGCGCTGCATCGCCGCGTCGCGCCACACGATGCCGCGCAGGTCGTACTGCGCCTCGAGCTCGCGCTTGCGCTGGGTCTCGCGCGCCGCGCGCGTGTTCAATGCGCGATTCGCTTCGCCGAGTTCGACCAGGTTGCGCACCGTGGCGACGAGGCGCTCGTCATTCCACGGCTTGGCCACGTAGTCGGCCGCACCGGCCTTGATCAACTCGACGGCCATGTCCAGGTGCGTCCACGCCGTCAGCAGGATCACGGGCAGGTCGGGATGGCGCGCGCGAATCTCACGAAAGAGGCGACTGCCTTCGTCGCCCGACGTGGTGTCGGCGGCGAAATTCATGTCCTGGATCACGAGGTCGACGTCGTCGCGCTCCAGCATCTCGATCCCGGCTTGCGGCGACGCAGCGTACAGCGTGTCGATCTCGTGCAGCGACAGCAGCACGTCGATCGCCGTGGCGATCGAGCGGTTGTCGTCGATGACGAGGACGGTGGGCATGCAGCCGTCAGACCGTCCGGGTCGCCACCGCGGGCGACGTGCGGGCCGCGCGCGACGCGGGCCCGTACACCGAGGCCACGCCGAGCGCCCACAGCGCCGCCGCGCCCCAAGCCAGGTATTCGAGCGGCAAGCGGCCCATGTTCACCTGTTGCATCAGCAGCTGGTTGAGCCCGATCGCCAGCAGCAAGCCCGCGACGATGCCGCCGGTGGTGATCATCACGTTCTCGGTGACGAAGTAACGCACGATGTCGCTCCACCGCGCGCCCAGTGCGCGGCGCACCCCGATCTGCTTGCGCCGCTGCGCGACGCGCAGCATCGTCATGCCGACGATGCCCGACAGCGTGATCAGCAGCAGCAGGATGCTCACGGCGATCAGCATCCAGGCCATCGCGCGCTCGTTGCGGTAGCGGTCGCCCCTGTCCTGGTCGACCGTGCGCACGGCGATCGCCTGCGGCGCGGGCGCGATCTTGCGCAAGGCGTCCTCGGCCTCGCGCAGCACGTGTTGCAGCCGGCCCGGCTCGGCGCGCACGACGTAACGCCAGTAGGAGCCCGTGTAGCGCAGGGGCAGGGCGATCGAATACTCCCCGGCCGGCTTCGACGACGCGCCCGTCGTCTGCAGCTGGTCGACGACGCCGACGATGTGCGCGACTTCGCGCTCGTCCGCACCGAAGTAGATGTCGCGGCCGACGTAGCGATCGGTGTCGGGGAACATCAGCCGCGCCAGCGGCAGCGTGACGATCGCATTCGTGGGGAACGCTTCCTCCTCCGCTTGCTTCAGCTCGTCGAACTCGTGGATGTCCTGCGGCGTGAAGTCGCGGCCCTGCACGATCTCCAGGCCCAGCGTCTTCGCGAAATCCTCCTCGGCGAAATAGACCGACGGCGTCGCGACCTCGACCGGCGACGCGGGCTTGACGCGCACGCTGCCGGAGCGGCCCGACCGGGACATCGGCATCTGGTTCGTCACCGTGGCCGACATCACGCCGGGTATCGCGCGCAGCGCGCGCAGGTCGGCCGCGCGCTGGGCCAGGATCTCGTTGTGAGCCGGGCGCTTGAGCGGCGCGACCGACAGGTAGCCGACGTCGTGTTCGCCGGCGATGCCGCTCGTGCGCTGCGACGTCGTGATGCGCTCGTGCACGATGAACAGCGCGTTCGACAGCACCGCGAGGCTGATCGCGACCTGCAGTGCGACGAGCAGCGGGCCGGTTTT
>DATBPW010000308.1:0-11350 GCA_036561125.1 Ramlibacter sp.
GGCGCGGGCGTTGCGTGCGCGCTCGGCGCGGCGCTGGGCAAGCCGGTGCTCGGCGTGCACCACCTCGAAGGTCACCTGCTGTCGCCGTTCCTGTCGGACGACCCGCCGCACTTTCCGTTCGTCGCGCTGCTCGTGTCCGGCGGCCACACGCAGTTGATGCGCGTGGACGGCGTCGGCCGCTATGAAACGCTCGGCGAGACGATCGATGACGCGGCCGGTGAAGCGTTCGACAAGAGCGCGAAGTTGCTCGGGCTCGGCTACCCGGGCGGGCCGGCGCTCTCGGCGCTCGCGCTGCAGGGCGATGCCAAGGCGTTCAAGTTGCCGCGGCCGCTGCTGCACAGCGGCGACCTCGACTTCTCGTTCGCGGGCCTGAAGACGGCGGTGCTGACGCAGGTGAAGAAGCTCGGCCCGGAGCTCGAGATGCGCAAGGCCGACCTGGCCGCGAGCACGCAGGCCGCGATCGTCGAAGTGCTGGTGCGCAAGTCGATCGACGCACTGGAGCGCAGCGCGCTGAACCGGCTCGTGGTGGCCGGCGGCGTCGGCGCGAACCGGCTGCTGCGCGATGAACTCAACGCGGCCTGCAAGCGCCGCCGCGTGCGCGTGCACTACCCGGAACTGCGCCTGTGCACCGACAACGGCGCGATGATCGCGATGGCCGCGGCGATGCGGCTGCAGTCGGGCGTGGAAAAGGCCAGCGAGTCGTACGCGTTCGACGTACGGCCCCGCTGGCCCTTGAGCGATCTCACTCCGGCGTAGGCCGGGGCGACACCTTATTTGACTTCGATCGTGCGCGCCTTGTTCACCGGCTGCTTCTTCGCGAGCACGAGCGCCAGCACGCCGTTCTCGAGCTTCGCCGTCGTGGCTTCGGCATCGATCTCTTCCGGCAGCTCGTAGGCGGCCTTGTACTGGCGCTTGGCTTCGGGCTTGGTCTCGATGCGCACGACCGTGCCTTCGATCGTGAGCGCCAGGTCTTCACGCGTGACGCCGGGCAGGTCCAGCGAAAGCGTCCAGGCCTTGTCGTCTTCCTGGGCGTTGAAGCCGAGTGTGTTGAAGAAGCGCTCGAACCCGGCGTCGAAGGAACGGTAGGACGGGGCCGCGGCGCGGGTGCGAAGAACGGGTGCGAAAAACATGGGGATCTCCTTGCTGCGTCGTGAATCGCGACCGATACGGCGTATTGCGTATCCGTCGCACTCTTAAACTGCGCGGCTTCCGCCATCGGTCGCCGCGTGTTCCCCATCTGCGCACGACGGGTTCGTTTTCAAGGGGCAAGGAGCAGGACACAGGCATGGAAAATTCGCGACGGCAGGTCTTGAAATTCTTCGCGGCGGCTCTATGCGCGCCGGCGCTGGCGGCGCGTGCGCAAACGGCGCCGCCGATCTGGCTCGCGCTGGTCGAGGGGCTGTCCGGCGGCAACGCCAACGGCGGGTTGGCCGTGCTGCGCAACATCGCGTGGGCGGTCGAGCGCGTGAACGCGCGCGGCGGCGTGCGCACGGCGCGGGGCATGCGGCCGCTCGAATTGAAGAGCTACGACAGCAAGGGCCAGGTCGAGGAAGCGCTCGCCGCGCTGAAGTCCGCCATCGACGACGGCGCGCGGTTCATCCTGCAGGGCAATTCATCGGCCGTGACGGCGGCCCTCGTCGACGCCATCGACAAGCACAACGGGCGCGAGCCGGCGCGCCGCGTGCTGCTGCTGAACTACGCCGCGGTCGACCCGAGCCTGACCAACGAGAAGTGCAGCTTCTGGCACTTCCGCTTCGACGCGCACGCGGACATGCGCATGGCAGCGCTGATGTCGGTGCTGCGCGAGGACCGTGCAGTGCAGTCGGTGTACCTCATCAATCCCGACTACAGCTTCGGCCAATCGGTGCAGCGCGAGGCCAAGCGCCAGCTCGCGGCGCAACGCCCCGACGTGCGGATCGTGGGCGACGAGCTGCATCCGCTGCTGCGCATCAAGGATTTCGCTCCGTATGCGGCCAAGATCAAGGCGAGCGGCGCGCAGGCCGTGATCACTGGCAACTTCTCCAGCGACCTCACGCTGCTGGTCAAGGCGGCGAAAGACGCGGGCTTCGACGGCAAGTTCTACACGTTCTACGGCAACGCGCTCGGCGCGCCCGCCGCGATGGGCGATGCGGGCATCGGCAAGGTGATCGCGGTCGCCGACTGGATGCCGAACGCGCCCGGTGCGCAAAGCGAGGCGTTCTACGAGTCGTTCCGCCGCCGCTTCCCCGACCCGGCCGACGACTACGTGCACATGCGCATGCACCTGATGATCGAGGCGCTCGTGCAATCGATCGAACAGGCGGGCACGGCGCAGGCGGTGCCGGTCGCGCTGGCCCTCGAGCACGCGCGTGTGACGTTCCACGGCCAGTCCGGCTGGATGCGCGCGCAGGACCACCAGTTCCAGCAGCCGCTGATGGTCGGCGTGATGGAACGCGCCGGCGCGCCGGGCGTGAAGTTCGACGTCGAGGGATCGGGCTACGGGTTTCGCGTGATCAGGACTCTTTCGCCCGAGCAGGCAGAGATGCCCAGCAGTTGCCGGATGGTGCGGGTCGGTTGAGCCCTCGTGCTGTCGTCGCGCGGGTCCCCGGCATCCGTGGACGTGGGCACGCTCGTTGGTCATTACTCGTGGATCACAACGAGCGTGCCCTGGCTCAGGCCGGAGGATGCCCTCCACCCGTAAGTAAAGGAGGAGCTCGAAGTGCGCCGCGTAGGCGGCGCGCTTCGGCGGAGGACATGGAGGGTGGAGGGCATCCTCCGGCCTGAGCCCGCCCACAATGCGCAAACCGCTATAATCAGCAGGCTTTGCATTCCGCAGGGCGCACGTTGGAGGCCGTTCCAGCCACCAACGCAAGTCAAACCTCAAACAAGGAAACCCACGATGGCCCACATCGACAAGGCCGCGCTCGTGAAAGAGCACGCGCGCGGCACCAACGACACCGGCAGCCCCGAAGTGCAAGTCGCGCTGCTGACGGCTCGCATCAACGAGCTCACGCCGCACTTCAAGACGCACCTGAAGGACCACCATGGCCGCCGCGGCCTGCTGCGCATGGTGAACCGCCGCAAGAACCTGCTCGCGTACCTGAAGGACACGGACGCCGAGCGGTACACCGCGCTCATCGGCAAGCTCGGCCTGCGCAAGTAAGGCGGGCGAATCGAACGCAGCACGCCTGGGGTAGCGAAAGCGCTGTCTCAGGCGTTTGCACATCGGAAGGCGAGACGACGACCACGCGCTGTGTCATTCCACCAGCGGCCTGCCCCGGCAGGCCCCTCATGGAATGGCATCGTGTTCGGCCCGGCTCCCTCCCACTCCCAACCATAACAAGGAGCCGAACATGACCATGTTCAACAAAGTCACCAAGACCTTCCAGTGGGGGTCCCACACCGTCACGATGGAAACGGGCGAGATCGCCCGCCAGGCCGGGGGCGCCGTGCTCGTGAACATCGAGGACACCGTGGTGCTTGCCACCGTGGCCGCGTCCAAGAACCCGAAGCCGGGCCAGGACTTCTTCCCGCTCACGGTCGACTACATCGAGAAGACCTACGCGGCCGGCAAGATCCCCGGCAGCTTCTTCAAGCGCGAAGCCAAGCCGAGCGAGCACGAGACGCTCACCTCGCGCCTGATCGACCGCCCGATCCGCCCGCTGTTCCCCGAAGGCTTCCTGAACGAAGTGCACGTGGTGATCCACACGCTGTCGCTCAACCCCGAAGTCGACGCCGACATCGCCGCGATGATCGCGACGAGCGCGGCGCTGTGCGTCTCGGGCGTCCCCTTCGCCGGCCCGATCGGAGCGGCGCGCGTGGGCTACGTCAACGGCGAATACGTGCTGAACCCGGGCCAGACGGCGCGCCAGCAATCGGACCTCGACCTCGTCGTCGCCGGCACGGAAGCCGCGGTGCTGATGGTGGAATCCGAAGCGCAGCAGCTGTCCGAGGAAGTGATGCTCGGCGCCGTGGTGTTCGGCCACGAGCAGGCGCGGGTCGCGATCAACGCCATCCACGAGCTGGTCCGCGAAGGCGGCAAGCCGGTGTGGGACTGGCGGGCGCCGCCCAAGGACGACGTGCTGATCGCCAAGGTCGTCGCGCTGGCCGAAGAGAAGCTGCGCGCCGCCTACCAGGTGCGCAACAAGCAGGCGCGCACGCACGCCACGCGCGAGGTCGCCACGTGGACCCACGCGGGCCTGAAGGCCGAGGGCGTGGAATTCGACGCCGCCGCGGTCGACAACATGCTGTTCGACATCGAAGCGAAGATCGTGCGCAGCCAGATCCTGGGTGGCGAGCCGCGCATCGACGGCCGCGACACGCGCACCGTGCGCCCGATCGAGATCCGCACGGGCGTGCTGCCGCGCACGCACGGCTCGGCGCTGTTCACGCGCGGCGAGACGCAGGCGATGGTCGTGACCACGCTCGGCACCGAGCGCGACGCGCAGCGCATCGACGCGCTGATGGGCGAGTACGAAGACCGCTTCATGTTCCACTACAACATGCCGCCCTTCGCCACCGGCGAAGCGGGCCGCATGGGCTCGACCAAGCGCCGCGAAATCGGCCACGGCCGCCTCGCCAAGCGCGCGCTGATCCCCGTGCTCCCCACGAAGGAGGAGTTCCCCTACACGATGCGCGTCGTGTCGGAGATCCTCGAGTCGAACGGCTCGTCGTCGATGGCCTCGGTCTGCGGCGGCTGCCTGTCGCTGATGGACGCCGGCGTGCCGGTCAAGGCGCACGTCGCGGGCATCGCGATGGGCCTGATCAAGGAAGGCAACCGCTTCGCCGTGCTGACCGACATCCTCGGCGACGAGGACCACCTCGGCGACATGGACTTCAAGGTGGCGGGCACGGCCAACGGCGTGACGGCCCTGCAGATGGACATCAAGATCCAGGGCATCACGAAGGAGATCATGCAGGTGGCGCTGGCGCAGGCCAAGGAAGCGCGCATGCACATCCTCGGCAAGATGCAGGAAGCGCTGGGCGAGGCGAAGACCGAGGTCAGCAACTTCGCGCCGCGCCTGTACACGATGAAGATCAACCCGGAGAAGATCCGCGACGTGATCGGCAAGGGCGGCGCCACCATCCGCGCGCTGACCGAAGAGACCGGCTGCACGATCGACATCTCGGAAGACGGCACGATCACCATCGCCTCGACGGAGGCCGAAAAGGCCGAGTTCGCCAAGAAGCGCATCACGGAGATCACGGCGGAAGTCGAAGTGGGCAAGGTCTACGAAGGCCCGATCACCAAGATCCTCGACTTCGGCGCGCTCGTGAACCTGCTGCCCGGCAAGGACGGCCTGCTGCACATCTCGCAGATTGCGCACGAGCGCGTCGAGCGCGTGCAGGACTACCTCACCGAAGGCCAGGTGGTGCGCGTGAAGGTGCTCGAGACCGACGACAAGGGCCGCGTGAAGCTGTCGATGAAGGCGCTCACCGAGCGTCCGGCCGGCATGCCCGAAGAGCAGCCGCGCGAGCGGCGCGAGCGCAGCGACCGTCCGCCGCGCGGCGAATACCGCGGCGATCGCGGTGACCGGGGGGATCGTGGCGACCGCGGCGATCGCGGTGACCGTGGCGATCGCCCGCCGCGCGCCGAAGACCAGCAGCAACTGCCGCCCGAGCAGCGCGAACAGCAGGCGCCGCGCGAGCCGCTGCCGCAGGTCGACGCCGCCGACACGCCGCCGCAAACCTGAAGCAGCGCGCCGTGAAAGCTGTCGAGATCACTTCGTACGGCGCGCCCGGCGTGTTGCAACTGGGCCAGCGCCCGGACCCGAAGCCGGGTGCGGGCGAGCTGCTCATTCGCGTCACCGCCAGCGGCGTGAACCGTCCCGACGTGCTGCAGCGCATGGGCCACTATCCCGTGCCGCCGGGCGCATCCGACATCCCGGGCCTCGAAGTCGCGGGTGAGGTCATCGACGGCGACACGGGCGAGCTCGCGGCGGCCGGCCTGAAGAAGGGCGACCGCGTGTGCGCGCTCGTCGCGGGCGGCGGTTACGCCGAACTGTGCGTCGCGCCGGTCGGCCAGTGCCTGCCGGTGCCGCGAGGCCTGAGCGACATCGAAGCGGCATCGCTGCCGGAGACGTTCTTCACCGTGTGGAGCAATGTGTTCGACCGCGGCCGCCTGCAAAAGGGCGAGACCTTCCTCGTGCAAGGCGGCACCAGCGGCATCGGCGTCACGGCGATCCAGATGGCGAAGGCGTTCGGCGCGAAGGTGATCGCCACCGCGGGCAGCGACGACAAGTGCGCCGCGTGCACGAAGCTCGGCGCGGACCTCGCGATCAATTACAAGACGCAGGACTTCGCAGTGGAAGCGAAGAAGTTCACCGATGGCAAGGGCGTGGACGTGATCCTCGACATGGTCGCGGGCGGCTATGTCGCGCGTGAAGTCGATGCGCTCGCCGAAGACGGCCGCATCGTCATCATCGCGGTGCAGGGCGGCACGAAGAGCGAGTTCAACTCGGGCCTCGTGCTGCGCAAGCGCCTCACGATCACCGGCTCAACGCTGCGCCCGCGCCCGGTCGCGTTCAAGGCGGCGATTGCGCAATCGCTGCGCGAGAACGTGTGGCCGCTCATCGAGACCCGGGCGATCCAGCCCGTGATCCACTCGACGTTCGCAGCGGCCGATGCCGCGAAGGCGCACGAGCTCATGGAATCGAACCGGCACATCGGCAAGATCGTGCTGACCTGGTGATGCCCCGAACGACGCAACTCATCGCCGGCAACTGGAAGATGAACGGCGGGCTCGTGGCCAACGAGGCGCTGGTGCGTGCGCTCGCGCAGGGCATGGGCGATGCGAAGTGCACGGTGGCCGTGTGCGTGCCCGCGCCTTACCTCGCGCAAGTGCACCAGCTGCGCCACGGCTCGGCGATCGAACTGGGCGCGCAGGATGTATCGCAGCACGACCAAGGCGCGTACACCGGCGAAGTGTCCGCCGCGATGCTGCGCGAATTCGGCGTGCGCTTCGCGATCGTCGGCCACTCCGAGCGGCGCCAGTACCACGGCGAGAGCGACGAGCTCGTCGCCGCCAAGGCGAAGGCCGCGCTCGCGCACGGCATCACGCCGATCGTGTGCGTGGGCGAGACGCTCGCCGAGCGCGAAGCCGGCAAGACGGCCGACGTCGTCAAGCGCCAGATGGCCGCGGTGATCCACGCCAACGGCCACTGCATCAGCGAGATCGTGGTCGCGTACGAGCCCGTGTGGGCCATCGGCACCGGCAAGACCGCGACGCCCGGGCAGGCGCAGGAAGTGCACGCGCTGCTGCGTGCGCAACTGAAGGCCGCGACGGAACACTCGGAGCGCGTTCGCATCCTCTACGGCGGCAGCATGAACGCGGGCAACGCCGCGTCGCTGCTCGCGCAGCGCGACATCGACGGCGGCCTCATCGGTGGCGCGTCGCTGAAGGCGCCCGACTTCCTGCAGATCATCGCCGCGGCGTCGAACGCCGCGCAGTGACGAAAGAAATTACGGAGAACTCGAAATGAACGTGTTGTTGACGGCCATCCTCGCGCTGCAAATGCTCACCGCGATCGTCATGATCGGCCTCATCCTCGTGCAGCACGGCAAGGGCGCGGACATGGGCGCGGCGTTCGGCAGCGGCTCATCGGGCAGCCTGTTCGGCGCGAGCGGCAGCGCGAACTTCCTGTCGCGCATGACGGCGGTACTCGCCACGATCTTCTTTTGCTGCACGCTCGCGCTCGCCTACTTCGGCAACCAGCGCGCGGCCGCGCCGGGCAGCGTGCTCGAGCGCGCGCAGCAAGCGCCCGCGGCACCGGCCGCGCCCGCGGCGTCAGGGGTCGGTCAGATTCCGGGCACGTCCGCGCCGGCGGCTTTGCCTGCATCTTCCGCTGCCGCCGCGCAAGCGCCCGCGGCATCGGGCGCGGCGCAAATTCCGGGCAAGTGATCCAGATCAAATGGCCCTTCGCTGCCCAGCATGGGGTTGGTTTCGGAGTAAACTCCAAGGCTGCCCGCTAGAGCAACAACAGCACAAAACCTCAGCGCTCGGGCGGGCCGATTGACATTGCCGTCGTGGTGAAATTGGTAGACACGCTATCTTGAGGGGGTAGTGGCGAAAGCTGTGCGAGTTCGAGTCTCGCCGACGGCACCAGAACGACAAGAAGGCCCGCGGCCAGCCCACGGGCCTTCGCGCGACGAGAGCCCGAAAAATGACGCTTGACCAGTACCTGCCCGTCCTCCTGTTCATCCTGGTGGGCATCGGCGTCGGAGTGGCGCCGCAGGTCATGGGATGGGGCGCCGCGAAGTTCATGGGCTTCCAGAAGCCCGACGCCGCCAAGGTGTCGCCGTACGAATGCGGCTTCGAGGCCTTCGAGGACGCGCGCATGAAGTTCGACGTGCGCTACTACCTCGTCGCCATCCTCTTCATCCTGTTCGACCTCGAGATCGCCTTCCTCTTCCCGTGGGCCGTCGCGCTCAAGGAGATCGGGCCCGTGGGCTTCTGGTCGATGATGATCTTCCTCGCCATCCTCGTGGTGGGGTTCGTGTACGAATGGAAGAAGGGCGCGCTCGACTGGGAGTGATCCCGCTCGCCCGCGCGCACACAAGCTATGGCTACTGAAGGCATTCTCGACAAGGGCCTGGTGACGACCACCGTCGACACGGTGGTGAACTGGGCGAAGACCGGATCGCTCTGGCCGATGACGTTCGGCCTCGCCTGCTGCGCGGTGGAGATGATGCACGCGGGCGCCGCGCGCTACGACATCGACCGCTTCGGCATGCTGTTCCGCCCGAGCCCGCGCCAGTCCGACCTGATGATCGTCGCCGGCACGCTGTGCAACAAGATGGCGCCGGCGCTGCGCAAGGTGTACGACCAGATGCCCGAGCCGCGCTGGGTGATCTCGATGGGTTCGTGCGCGAACGGCGGCGGCTACTACCACTACAGCTATTCGGTGGTGCGCGGCTGCGACCGCGTCGTGCCCGTCGACGTGTACGTGCCCGGCTGCCCGCCGACCGCTGAGGCGCTGCTGTACGGGATCATCCAGCTGCAGCAGAAGATCCGCCGCACGCAGACGATCGCGAGGGCCTGATGAATCCCGTCACTCCCTTTGCCATCGACCCGGCGGCGCTGAAGGACACGCTCGCCGCGGCGCTCGGCGGCCTCGCGAAGAAAGTCGACCTGGCGCTGGGCGAAGTGACCGTCACGGTCATGCCGCAGGACTACATCGCCGCCGCGCGCAAGCTGAAGGACGCCGACGGCTGCCAATTCGAACAGCTGCTCGACCTGTGCGGCGTCGACTACTCCGACTATCGCAACGGCGAATGGGACGGCCCGCGCTACGCGGTCGTGAGCCACCTGCTGTCGGTGTCGCTGAACCAGCGCGTGCGCCTGAAGGTGTTCTGCGCCGACGACGACCTGCCCGTGGTCGAGTCGGTCACCGGCATCTGGAGCTCGGCCAACTGGTTCGAGCGCGAGGCGTTCGACCTGTACGGCATCGTGTTCGAGGGCCACTCGGACCTGCGCCGCATCCTCACCGACTACGGCTTCATCGGCCACCCGTTCCGCAAGGACTTCCCCGTCTCCGGCTACACCGAGATGCGCTACGACGCCGAACTCGGCCGCGTCATCTACCAGCCGGTGACCATCGAGCCGCGCGAGATCACGCCGCGGATCATCCGCGAGGACGATTACGGGCGGATGCACTGAGCGCTGGCGCGAACTGCGAATACTCATGGCTGAAATCAAAAACTACACGCTCAACTTCGGCCCGCAGCACCCGGCGGCGCACGGCGTGCTGCGCCTGGTGCTGGAGCTCGACGGCGAAGTGATCCAGCGCGCCGACCCGCACATCGGCCTGCTGCACCGCGCGACCGAGAAACTCGCCGAGACCAAGACGTACATCCAGGCGCTGCCGTACATGGACCGCCTCGACTACATGTCGATGATGTGCAACGAGCACGCCTACTGCCTCGCGGTGGAAAAGCTGCTCGGCATCGAGGTGCCGATCCGCGCGCAGTACATCCGCGTCATGTTCGCCGAGATCACGCGCTTGCTGAACCACCTGCTGTGGCTCGGCGCGCACGGGCTGGACTGCGGCGCGATGAACATGCTGATCTACTGCTTCCGCGAGCGGGAGGACCTGCTCGACGTGTACGAAGCGGTCTCCGGCGCGCGCATGCACGCGGCGTACTTCCGCCCGGGCGGCGTGTACCGCGACCTGCCGGATTCGATGCCGCAGTACAAGGCAAGCAAGATCCGCAACGAGCGCGAGACCCGGCGCATGAACGACAGCCGCAGCGGCACGCTGCTGGATTTCGTCGAGGACTTCACCAAGCGCTTCCCCGGCTACGTCGACGAGTACGAGACGCTGCTCACCGACAACCGCATCTGGAAGCAGCGCACGGTGGGCATCGGCGTCGTCACGCCGGAGCGCGCGCTGAACCTCGGTTTCACCGGCCCGATGCTGCGCGGCTCGGGCATCCTGTGGGACCTGCGCAAGATGCAGCCGTACGACGTCTACGACAAGATGGACTTCGACGTGCCGATCGGCAAGACCGGCGACTGCTACGACCGCTACCTGTGCCGCGTGCAGGAGCTGCGCGAATCCAACCGGATCATCCAGCAGTGCGTGGCGTGGCTCAGGGCCAACCCGGGCCCGGTGATCACGGACAACCACAAGGTCGCGCCGCCCGACCGCGAATCCATGAAGTCGAACATGGAGGAGCTGATCCACCACTTCAAGCTGTTTTCCGAAGGCATGCGCGTGCCCGAAGGCGAGGCGTATGCGGCCGTCGAGCACCCGAAGGGCGAGTTCGGCATCTACTTCGTGAGCGACGGCGCCAACAAGCCTTACCGCATGAAGATCCGCCCGCCGGGCTTCGTGCACCTGTCCGCGCTCGACGAGATGGGGCGCGGCCACATGATTGCCGACGCGGTGGCCATCATCGGCACCATGGACATCGTGTTTGGAGAAATCGACAGATGACCATCATCACGCAGCAGATGCGCGAGCGCATGGACCGCGAGTGCGCGAAGTACCCCGCGGAGCAGAGGCAGTCGGCCGTGATGGCGTGCCTGACGATCGTGCAGCGGGAGCAGGGCTGGGTCTCGCAGGAAGCGGAAAACGAAGTCGCCGAGTACCTCGGCATGCCCGCGATCGCGGTGCACGAGGTCACGACCTTCTACAACATGTACAACCAGCGGCCGGTCGGCAAGTACAAGCTGAACGTCTGCACCAACCTGCCGTGCCAACTGCGCGACGGCGCCAGCGCGCTGCATCACTGCGAGAAGAAGCTGGGCATCGCGATGGGCGAGACCACGCCCGACGGCCTGTTCACGCTGCAGCAAAGCGAATGCCTCGGCGCCTGCGCCGATTCGCCGGTGCTGCTGGTCAACGACACGACCATGTGCAGTTTCATG
>DATBPW010000309.1:0-10365 GCA_036561125.1 Ramlibacter sp.
GCCCACGCAAGACGTCGAAGAAGCGGACCTGATCCTCTTCAACACCTGTTCGGTGCGCGAGAAGGCGCAGGAGAAGGTGTTCTCCGACCTGGGGCGCGTGAAGCACCTCAAGAGCAAGGGCGTGCTGATCGGCGTGGGCGGCTGCGTCGCGTCGCAGGAAGGCGCTGCGATCATCGAGCGCGCGCCGTACGTCGACGTGGTGTTCGGCCCGCAGACCTTGCATCGCCTGCCGCAATTGTTCGAGGCGCGCGCGCGCCAGCAGCGGCCGCAGGTGGATATCAGCTTTCCGGAAATCGAGAAGTTCGACAACCTGCCGCCCGCGCGCGTGGAAGGCGCGACGGCTTTCGTCTCGATCATGGAAGGCTGCTCCAAGTACTGCAGCTATTGCGTGGTGCCGTACACGCGCGGTGAAGAGGTGTCGCGCCCGTTCGACGACGTGCTGACCGAAGTGGCGGGCCTGGCGGACCAGGGCGTGAAGGAAGTGACGCTGCTCGGGCAGAACGTCAACGCGTATCGCGGCAGGATGGGCGAGACGAACGAGATCGCCGACTTCGCATTGCTGATCGAATACGTCGCGGAGATTCCCGGCATCGAGCGCATCCGCTACACGACGTCGCACCCGAACGAATTCACGCAGCGCCTCGTCGACGTGTACGGCCGCGTGCCGCAGCTCGTGAGCCACCTGCACCTGCCGGTGCAGCACGGCAGCGACCGCATCCTGATGGCGATGAAGCGCGGCTACACGGCCATGGAATACAAGAGCACGGTGCGCAAGCTGCGTGCGGTGCGCCCGCAGATCTCGCTGTCCACCGATTTCATCGTCGGCTTCCCCGGCGAGACCGACGACGACTTCGGGAAGATGATGAAGCTGGTCGAGGACGTCGGCTTCGATTCGAGCTTCTCGTTCGTCTTCAGCCCGCGTCCCGGCACCCCGGCGGCGCAACTGCACGACGACACGCCGCACGAAGCGAAACTCAAGCGGCTGCATATCCTGCAGAAGGCGATCGAGGACAACGCGCGCCGCGTCTCCGACAGCCGCGTCGGCACCGTGCAACGCATCCTCGTCGAAGGCCCGTCGCGCAAGGACGCCAGCGAACTGATGGGCCGCACAGAGTGCAACCGCATCGTCAACTTCCGCGGCAACGCGCGATTGACCGGGCAGATGGTCGACGTGATGATCACCGAGGCGCTGCCGCACTCGCTGCGCGGCGAAGTCTGCGCAACGGAAGAAGCCGTAGTGTGACGTCACCCCGGCGCAGGCCGGGGTCGTGGGCGTTCGATCGGAGGAGATGCCGGCCTGCGCCGGCATGACAACTCAGAACGGCAGCTTGGGCATCCCGCCCTTGCCGCCCATGCGCTTCATCATCTTCATCAGCGCCCCGCCCTTCATCTTCTTCATCATCCCCTGCATCTGCTCGAACTCGTTGAGCAGGCGGTTGACTTCCTGGACCTGCACGCCGGCGCCGGCGGCGATGCGGCGCTTGCGGGTGGCCTTGATGACCTCGGGCTTGCGGCGCTCGTGCGGCGTCATCGAATTGATGATGCCTTCCTTGCGGCGGATGTCGCGCTCGGCCTTGTCCATGTCGATGGTGCCGGCCTTCGCGGTCATCTGCGTGGGCAGCTTGTCCATCAGCGACGACAGCCCGCCCATCTGCTTCATCTGCTGGATCTGCGACAGGAAGTCGTTCAGGTCGAACCCTTCGCCGCTCTTGACCTTGGCCGCGAGCTTCTGCGCGGCGGCCATGTCCACGTTCGACGTGACCTGCTCGACCAGCGCGACGATGTCGCCCATGCCGAGGATGCGGCCCGCGTGGCGGTCGGCGTCGAACACCTCGAGCCCGTCGATCTTCTCGGACACGCCCGCGAACTTGATCGGCGCGCCCGTCACCTGGCGCACCGACAGCGCCGCGCCGCCGCGCGAATCGCCGTCCATCTTCGTGAGCACGATGCCGGTGAGCGGCAGCGCTTCCTTGAACGCCTTCGCGGTGTTGACCGCGTCCTGGCCCTGCATCGCATCGACGACGAACAACGTCTCGACCGGGTTCAATGCGGCATGCAGTTCCTTGATCTCCTGCATCATCGCTTCGTCGATCGCCAGGCGCCCGGCGGTGTCGACCAGCAGCACGTCGAAGAACTGCTTGCGCGCGTAGTCGAGCGCGGCGCGCGCGATCTCCACCGGTTTCTCATTGCCGGCGCTGGGGAACCATTCGGCGCCGGCCTGCTTCGTGACGGTCTTGAGCTGTTCGATCGCGGCCGGGCGGTACACGTCGGTCGAGACCGTGAGCACCTTCTTCTTGCGCTTCTCGATCAGGTGCTTCGCCAGCTTGGCCGTCGTCGTCGTCTTGCCCGCGCCTTGCAGGCCCGCCATCAGGATCACGGCCGGCGGCTGCGCGGCGAGGTTGATGTCGGACACGCCTTCGCCCATCGTCTGGGCGATTTCCTTGTGCACGATGCCCACCAGCGCCTGGCCGGGCGACAGCGAGCCCAGCACGTCCTGGCCCATCGCCTTGTCCTTGACGCGGGCGACGAAGTCGCGCACGACAGGCAGGGCCACGTCGGCCTCGAGCAGGGCCATGCGCACCTCGCGCAGCATGTCCTGCACGTTCGATTCGGTGATGCGCGCCTGCCCGCGCAATTCCTTGGCGAGGCGCGAGAGTTTGTCGGTGAGAGCGGAAGCCATTCGTGTGACGCGTGCTTCAAGGCTGAGGACCTGTGCAGCACGGCTAAACTGTGCGCATGATTCTACCGAGTGGCCCCGACGCGAACGCGGTGCTGTCGCTGCTGGCGGCGGCCGCCTACGCGATTTCCGCCGCGGGCGCATCGCGGCTGGGCGAACGCAGCGCGCGTTTCGCGCTGGTCGCGGCGTGGCTGCTGCACCTCGGCGCGATCGCCACGGGGCTGTTCGCGCAGCCGCACCGCTTCGGATTCGCGCCGGCGGTGTCGGTCACGGCGTGGCTCGTGCTCACCGTGTATGCCGTCGAGCGGCAGCTGTTCCCGCAGCTGGAGGCACGCTGGGCACTGGGAGGGCTGGGCAGCGCGGCCGTCCTGCTCGCGGTGTTCTTTCCCGGCGAGCCGCTGCGCGGCGAACTCGGGTCGCCGTGGCTGCCGCTGCACCTGGCGCTGGGTGTCGCGTCGTACGGCCTGTTCGCCGCGGCGGCCGTGCACGCGTGGCTGATGATGCGCGCCGAGCATTCGATCCGCGCCGGCGCCGATCCCAAGTCGGGCCTGCCGCTGCTCACGCTCGAGCGGCTCACCTTCCGTTTCGCGGCCGCGGGCTTCGTGCTGCTGTCGGCAGTGCTGCTGTCGGGCCTGCTGTTCTCGGAGCAGTTGTACGGCCGGCCGCTGACCTTCGACCACAAGACGGTGTTCTCGATCCTCGCGTGGATCGTGTTCGCGTTCCTGCTGCTCGGGCGGCTGCGGTTCGGCTGGCGCGGCCGCAAGGCCGTGCGAGTGCTCTACACGGGCTCGGTCCTGCTGCTGCTCGCGTACGTGGGCTCGCGCTTCGTGCTCGAAGTCATCCTGAGGCGTCCCGTTTCGTGATCAAGTTCCTGCTGGTGATCGCCGTGGTGTTCGTCGTGCTGTCGCTGATGCGCGGCGGGCGCGAAGTGCGGCGCTCGCGCGAGCAAGCCAAGCCGCGGCCCGCGTCGCCGCCGCCGCCGCAGGACATGGTGGAGTGCCCGGTGTGCCACGTGCACCTGCCGCGCACCGACGCCTTGCCCGGGCCGGACGGGCACCTGTATTGCAGCGCCGACCACCGGCAGCGCGCGAACGGGGCCTGACATGTCCTCGCCGCCCGACTGGCCGCGCACCGAACTCGACGAGTTGACGCGCGCCTCGGCGTTCGCGCGCCTGTGGCGCGGCTTCATGGGCGCGCGCATGGCGGTTGCGCTGGTGCTGGTCGTGCTGCTGGGCGCGCTGCACGTGATGGCGCCGGCGCTGAACGTGAGCGGGTGGCTGGTGTCGCTGTGCGCGACCTACCTGCTCGCCTCCATCTCGGTGCGCGCGTTCACGGCGCCGCGCCCGCCGGGCCGCGCGTTCGATCCGCAGTGGGTCTCGACGATCGGCGTGGACCTGGTCGCCTTCTCGGCGCTGCAATACCTGCAGGCCGGCGGAATCAACTACTCGCCGCTGTTCGCACTGCCCGTGCTGATGGCGGCGGCGCTCGGCTCGACGCTGCTCGCGCTCGGCACGGCGGCCGGCGTGGCGCTGCTGCTGCTCGCGGACGCGTGGGTCGTCGCCCTGCACTCGCCGGCCGACGCGCCGTCGCGCTTCCTGCAGGCCGGGCTCACCGGCACCGGCTACTTCGCGCTGGCGTTCGTCGTGAATCTTCTTGCCGGGCGCCTCGCGCGCGAAGAAGAAGCCGCGCGCAGCGGCCGACGCGCCGCGCGCACGCAGGCGCAGGTCAACGAACTCGTGATCGACGCGCTGTCCGAAGGCGTGATGCTGGTCGCTGCGACGGGCCGCGTGCAAGCCGCCAACCCGGCGGCGCGCACGCTGCTCGGCTTCGTCGAAGTGCACGACAAGCAGGAATTCGTGCTGGATGCGCAGCCCGCGTGGGAGCCGCTGCGCGGCCTGGCGCAGCGCACGTTCGACGAGCGCCGGCCGCAGTGGACCGAGGTCGCGCTGGAAGAAGAGGCCGCGAGCCCGCGGCGCATCCACGTGCGCACGCGCCTGACGGCCGGCGACGAAAATCCGGCCGAAGGCATCTGCGTGATGTTCCTGCAGGACCTGCGCGAGATGGAAGCGCGCCTGCGCACCGAGAAGCTCGCGGCGATGGGCCGCATGTCCGCCGCGGTGGCGCACGAGATCCGCAACCCGCTCGCCGCGATCGCGCAGGCCAACGAGCTGATGGAAGAGGACATCCGCGAGCCCGCGCTCAAGCAGCTCAGCTCGCTGGTGCGCAAGAACACGCAGCGCCTGCAGCAGATCGTGGAGGAGATCCTCGACATCTCGCGCGCGCGGCACGCCGCCGGCCCGGCGGCCGAGACGCTTCGCCTTGACGAATCGGTGGCCGCCACCTGCCAGGACTGGGTGACGCAGACACGCAGCGCATCGCGCGTGCAGGTCAAACTCGCCGCCCCCATGGCGTCGGTGTGCTTCGAGGCCGACCACCTGCGCCGCGTGCTCGTCAACCTGCTGGACAACGCACTGCGCTACGCCGGCGGCGAGCCCGATTCGATCCGCGTCTTCACGCGCGCCGCGGGCGCGCAGGCGAGCCTGCACGTCTGGAGCGACGGCGCACCGCTCGAGCCGTCGGTCCAGCGCCACTTGTTCGAGCCGTTCTTCTCCTCGGAAAGCCGTTCCAGCGGACTGGGGCTGTACATCTGCCGCGAACTGTGCGACCGTCACGGGGCGACGATGGGTTACGAGCGCAACGCGGCGGCAGGCACGGAAGGGCCAATGAGGCAGGGCAATGAGTTCATGGTGCTGTTCGCGCCCGCCGGCAACCCGCTCGCGGGCCACGCGTCGCATGACAGGATGACCGCCTGATGTCCGCCGCCATTGCCAACGCGGCGCATGTGCTCGTCGTCGACGACGAGCCCGACCTGCGCACGCTGTACGAACTGACGCTGCTGCGCGAAGGCTATCGCGTGGAAGCGGCCGCGACGCTCGCCGAAGCATGCGCGCAGCTCGCCGCGAAGAAGTTCGACGCGGTGATCACCGACATGCGCCTGCCCGACGGCCAGGGCATCGAGCTGCTGCGGCGGATGACCGCCGAGCAGCGCAACGAGCGCTGCATCGTCATGACGGCCTACGGCTCGGCCGAGAACGCGGTGGAGGCACTCAAGGCCGGCGCGTTCGACTACCTCACGAAGCCCGTCGACCTCAAGCAGTTCCGCAACGTCGTGGCCTCGGCGATCCAGGAGGCGACGCCGGCGGCACAACGCACGCGCACCGCCGCGCGCAGCACGGCGGCGCCCGGCTTGTCGCAAGGAGCGCTGCAGCGGCTCGTCGGCGATTCGCCGTCGATGCGCGTCGTGAAGGAGCGCATCGCGAAGGTCGCGCGCAGCATGGCGCCGATCCTGGTGCGCGGCGAATCGGGCACCGGCAAGGAACTGGTGGCGCGCGCGATCCATGCGTGCAGCCACCGCGCCGAAGGCCCGTTCGTCGCGGTGAATTGCAGCGCGATTCCCGAGACGCTGCTGGAGGCCGAATTCTTCGGCGCGAAGAAAGGCTCGTACACCGGCGCGACCGCGGACCGGGAAGGCTATTTCCAGGCGGCACGCGGCGGCACGCTGTTCCTCGACGAAATCGGCGACCTGCCGCTGCCGATGCAGTCCAAGCTGCTGCGTGCGATCCAGGAGCGCCACGTGCGCTCGCTCGGCTCGACGCAGGAAGATTCGGTGGACGTGCGCATCGTCAGCGCCACGCACCGCGACCTCGGCGCCGACGTCCAGGCGGGGCGCTTCCGGCAGGACCTGTTCTATCGCCTCAACGTCATCGAGATCATGGTGCCGCCGCTGCGCGATCGGCGCGAAGACCTGTCCGCGCTGTGCGAGGCGCTGCTCGCGCGCATCGCGCAGGAGTCGGGCATGCCCTCGCCGAAACTGTCCGACGTGGTGATGCAGCAGCTGATGGCGCACCCCTTCAGCGGCAACGTGCGCGAACTGGAAAACCTGCTGCATCGCGCGGTCGCACTGTCCGACGGCGAGGAGCTGCAGGTCGATTTCCAGCAGGCGCATGCCTCCGCGAACGAGGCCGAAGCGAAACCGAAGGCGCCCGCCGTCGTGCCGCAGGACCTGCAGGCCTACCTCGACGAGCAGGAGCGCGAGATCCTCGTGAAGACCTTGCAGGAGACCGGCTTCAACCGCACGGCGGCCGCGCAGCGCCTGGGCCTGTCGCTGCGGCAGATCCGCTACCGCATCGCGCGCCTGGCGATCGCGATGCCCGGCGGCAGCGCCGACGACGCGCATGACGAGGCCTGACACGCCGCACCTGTGGGACGGCGGCTGGTACCGGTTCGCACGCCGCCTCGAGTCACCGAACTTCGGCCCGCGCCCCGCCGGCGCCGTCATCGACCTCCTCGTGGTGCACTCGATCAGCCTGCCGCCCGGCGAGTACGGCGGCGACGGCGTGCAGCAACTCTTCACCAACACGCTCGACTGGAACGCGCATCCGTACTTCAAGTCGATCGAGGGCGTGCAGGTGTCGTCGCACTTCTACATCCGGCGCGGCGGCGAACTGTGGCAGTTCGTCAGCTGCGACGACCGCGCGTGGCACGCGGGCGCGTCGCACTGGCGCGGGCGCGACAACTGCAACGACGATTCGATCGGCATCGAGCTCGAGGGGCTCGAAGGCGGGCCGTTCGAGCCCGCGCAGTACGAGACGCTGGTCCCGCTGGCCAGCGCGATCGCGCAGCGCTACCCGGTCGAGCACGTCGCGGGCCACGAACACATCGCGCCCGGGCGCAAGGCCGACCCGGGGCCGGGCTTCGACTGGAAGCAATTGCGCGAGCGGCTCGCGTGGCCGCGCGAACGTTTCGCGGCCTGAGCGGCGCCCCGGCCCTCAGCAGCCTTCGCGGCAGCGCAGGTGGTTCGTGCCGGCGAGCTTGAAGGACACCAGCTGCGAGCGCGGCACGTGCCGCCCGCACAGGAAGCAGCTCATGGTGCCGGCGAACGGGCCCGGGAAGTTCGTTCCCGCGGATTTGGATTCGTAGCGCAGCCCGCCGGCGCGGATCTTCGTCTTCACGGGATCATCCATGGGTCCATCCTAACCGACGCAGTTGCGCGCGAGTGCGCGTCCCGGCACGAAAGCGCGAAATGAGTTACCATGGTCTCGCTGACGTTCTTCAAGAGTCTGCATCTTCAGGTCTCTCTTCCCTGCTCCCGGCCTCCGCGCGGCGAGTCGCAGTTGAATCCCCCTCCGATGATTTCTTGGCGTTCGCACCGCGCGGCGCAGTGCCGCCCGGCAACTTTTCATCGAAAGATCGACATGACGACAAACCAGACCGGCACCGTGAAATGGTTCAACGAGGGCAAGGGCTACGGCTTCATCGCGCCCGACGACGGCGGCAAGGACCTGTTCGCGCACTTCCGCGAGATCCAGGGCGCCGACGGCTTCAAGACGCTCGCCGAGAATGCACGCGTGCAATTCGACGTGACGCAGGGCGCCAAGGGCCCGCAGGCTTCCAACATCCGGACGATTGCATGAACCCATCGACCGCGCACGACACGCCACGAACGATCGGCAAGTACCTCGTGTCGCCGCTCATCAAGGGCCTGGGCGACGGCTGGTTCGCCAGCTCGGTGTCCATTCGCTCGGGCTGCGGCAGCGCCACGACGGACCGCGTCCTGCGGCTCACGCGCCTGTTCCGTTGCACCACGGAGGCGGCTGCCTTCGCGCACGGCGAGGCGCTGAGGTGGATCGATGCGTCGCGCCGCCCGGCCGCGGCGTAGAGCGTAGAACTTCGGGCAGATCGTGGCCGAATCGCTCCTGCTGTGTGTCGCGAGGCTTTCGACCTTTCGCGGACGCCAGGAGCTCACGGCGGCTTCCGGTTTCTTCTTCGACACGGGGCAGGCGCTCTACCTGGTGACCAGCCGGCACGTGCTGCACGACCAGCCGAGCGGCCACTTCCCGGATCGCGTGGACTTCGTGGTGCACGTGCATCCCCAGGACTTGACGCGCACTGCCGTCGTCTCGCTGCCCCTGTACCGTGACGGCGTCGCGCAATGGTTCCAGGGCACGGACACCGGCGGCGACGTCGACGTCGCCGCGCTGCGCATCGATCGCGCGCTGCTGCCCGCGGGCGCGCTGTTCTACAGCTTCGGTCCGCAGCATTTGCTGCAGACACTCGACGACGTGCAGGTCGGTGCGCGCCTGCTCGTCGTGGGATTCCCCCTGGGCTTCTTCGACACGGTGCACCAGCTGCCGGTCGCGAGGCACGCCACCATCGCATCGGCGTTCGGCGTGCGCTTCCAGGGGCAGGGCTACTTCCTCACCGACGCGAGGCTGCATCGCGGCACCAGCGGTGCGCCCGTGGTCGTGCGCGACGATTCACTGGGCGCGCTCCCGTGGCGCCTGCTCGGGATTCATTCGACGCGCATGGACATCGGCAACCGCGACACGGTCCAGGACGAGACCCTCGGCCTCAATGGCGCCTGGTATGCCGACATCATCCTGACGCTCACGGGCACGCAGCCGCCTTCCAACAGGTCTGAGATGGGGCCGCGCCACCGCATCGCGTGACGCGCCCGGAGTGTGGCTCGCACTCCACACCGACAACGATTCGTTACGGCAACGCGGCGTTCCAGCAACGACGCGCGCTGCGCGCCGGTTTCACGCGCGAGCCCGCATGGAATCTCGCGTGTGGATTGCGATGCACGTGAAATCAACGCTGCAAGCTCGTCCGTGCCGCTGTTTCAACGCGCTGTCCACAGCCGGCCCACAGCTTGGTAAAAGCACTAGATGTAGTGACCTTGACACCGGCACGGCCCCATATATAGTGGCTGAGGCTTCGCGGGCGGTACACTCCGCCCTCCGAAAAAGAATCACAGCCGAGGACGCAAGCAGCATGCAATCAGTACCGAGCACCACCGCCGCGGCCCAGCCCGCAGCCCTCTTTGGCGCCCCACCCACGACGCAAGCGACGACCAACCCGCTCGCGAACTACCAGATCATCCGCCGCAACGGCTCGGTGGTCCCGTTCGAACCGAACAAGATCGCGGTGGCGATGATGAAGGCCTTCCTGGCGGTGCACGGCACGCAGGGCGCGGCGTCGGCGTCGGTGCGCGAGACGGTGGACCAGCTCACGCAATCGGTCATCCGCGCGCTCGCGCGCTCGCGCCCGGGCGGCGGCACGTTCCACATCGAGGACGTGCAGGACGCCGTGGAGCTGGGCCTGATGCGCAGCGGCCAGCACGACGTGGCGCGCTCGTACGTGCTGTACCGCGAGCGGCGTGCGCAGGAGCGCGCGAAAAGCAAGGAAGCCGAAGCGCCGAAGCAGGCGCAGCTGCACGTCACCGACGGCGGCCAGCGCGTGCCGCTCGACCTCGACGCGCTCAAGGGCCTGATCGAATCCGCCTGCGAAGGCCTGTCGGCCGACGTCAGGAGCGATCCGATCGTCGCCGAGACGATGCGCAACCTGTACGACGGCGTGCCGATCGACGAGGTCTACAAGGCCTCGATCCTCGCCGCGCGCACGCTGATCGAGAAGGACCCGGACTACACGTTCGCCACGGCGCGGCTGCTGCTGCACACCATCTTCAAGGAAGTGGTCGGCCGCGACATGTCGCCGCAGGACGCCGCCGCGAGCTACGTCGATTACTTCCCGGGCTTCGTCAAGAAGGGCGTGGAGGCCGAGCTGCTCAACCCCGAGCTGCTCAACTTCGACCTGAAGCGCCTGGGCGCCGCGCTCAAGCCCGAGCG
>DATBPW010000310.1:0-3509 GCA_036561125.1 Ramlibacter sp.
GAGCAGATCCAGCCCGGCGACATCGTCGTCGCGACGGTGACGTCGGAGAACACGGATGGCTTCTTCGGCGACCTGCTGGCGACGTCGTTCAATGCGCGCGGCGCGCGGGCGCTCATCATCGAAGCCGGCTGCCGCGACGTGAAGACGCTCACGCAGATGCAGTTCCCGGTGTGGAGCCGCGCGATCAGCTCGAAAGGCACCGTGAAGGCCACGCTCGGCTCGGTGAACATCCCGGTGGTGTGCGCGGGCGCGCTCGTGCATCCCGGCGACGTGATCGTGGCCGACGACGACGGCGTCGTGTGCGTGCCGGCCGCGATGGCGCAAAAGACGGTCGAGGCCGCCGCCGCGCGCGAAGCCAACGAAGGCGAAAAGCGCGACAAGCTCGCCGCCGGCGTGCTCGGGCTGGACATGTACAAGATGCGCGAGCCGCTGGCGAAGGCCGGGCTGCGCTACATCGACTGAGACGATGACAGGAAAACCCACCACGGGCAGTTTCGAGAAGACCCCCGGCTGGCTCGACTGGTACAGCGGGCCGAGCAAGCCGCAGTTCAGGCTGCCGCCGGGCAGCGTCGACGCGCATTGCCACGTGTTCGGGCCGGGCGCGCAGTTCCCGTATGCGCCCGAGCGCAAGTACACGCCGTGCGATGCGAGCAAGGAACAGCTGTTCGCGCTGCGCGACCACCTGGGGTTCGAGCGCAACGTGATCGTGCAGGCGACCTGCCACGGTGCGGACAACCGCGCGCTCGTCGATGCGTTGAAGTCGTCGAACGGCAAGGCCAGGGGCGTGGCCACTGTGAAGCGCGGCGTCACCGACCGCGAGCTCGAGGAGATGAATGCCGCGGGCGTGCGCGGCGTGCGGTTCAACTTCGTCAAGCGGCTCGTGGACTTCACGCCGAAGGACGAGCTGATGGAGATCGCCGCGCGCATCGCGCCGCTCGGCTGGCACGTGGTGATCTATTTCGAAGCGCAGGACCTGCCCGAGCTGTGGGACTTCTTCACCCGCCTGCCGACGACGGTGGTCGTGGACCACATGGGCCGGCCCGACGTGCGCAAGCCGATCGACGGGCCGGAGTTCGGGCTGTTCCTGGAGTTCATGCGCGAGCACGAGAACGTGTGGAGCAAGGTGAGCTGCCCCGAGCGGCTGTCGCATTCGGGGCCGCCCGCGCTCGACGGCGAGCGCAACGCGTACGGCGACGTGGTGCCGTTCGCACGCCGCATCGTCGAGACCTTCCCCGATCGCGTGCTGTGGGGCACCGACTGGCCGCACCCGAATTTGCGGGACTCCATGCCCGACGACGGCCTGCTGGTCGACTACATCCCGCACATCGCGGTGACGCCTCAGTTGCAACGCAAGCTGCTCGTCGACAACCCGATGCGTTTGTACTGGAGCTGAAAATGCCGCTCGACAAACCCTACAAGAACGTTCCCGGCACCACGATCTTCGATGCCGAGCAAAGCCGCATGGGCTACTGGCTCAACCAGTTCTGCATGTCGCTGATGAAGGCGGAGAACCGCGAGCGCTTCAAGAAGGACGAGCGCGCCTACCTCGACGAGTGGCCGATGACCGAGGACCAGAAGAAGGCCGTGCTCGCGCGCGACATGAACCGGATGATCCAGCTCGGGGGCAACATCTACTTCCTGGCGAAGGTCGGCGCGACCGACGGCAAGAGCTTCCAGCAGATGGCCGGTTCGATGACCGGCATGAGCGAAGACGAGTATCGCAACATGATGATCGCCGGCGGACGCGACCCGAAGTGGGGGAGAAAGTAGATGGCCCGCATCACCGCATCGGTGTACACCTCGCACGTGCCGGCGATCGGCGCCGCGATGGACCTGAAGAAGACCGAAGAGCCGTACTGGCAGAAGGTCTTCGCCGGCTACGAGTTCTCGCGGCAGTGGATGAAGGACAACCAGCCCGACGTCGTGTTCCTCGTGTTCAACGACCACGCGACGGCATTCAGCCTCGAGATGATCCCGACCTTCGCGATCGGCACCGCGGCGCATTACAAGGTGGCCGACGAGGGCTGGGGCCCGCGTCCGGTGCCGGATGTCGAAGGCGCCCCGGAACTCGCGGCGCACATCGCGCAGTCGGTGATCCAGCAGGATTTCGACCTGACCATCGTGAACAAGATGGACGTGGACCACGGCCTGACGGTGCCGCTGTCGCTGCTGTGCGGCGACGCGAAGCAGTGGCCCTTCAAGGTCATCCCGTTCGCGGTGAACGTCGTGCAGTACCCGGTGCCCAGCGGCATGCGCTGCTTCCGGCTCGGCCAGGCGATCCGCAAGGCGATCGAAAGTTTCGACGAGGACCTGAACGTGCAGATCTGGGGCACCGGCGGCATGAGCCACCAGTTGCAGGGCCCGCGCGCGGGCCTGATCAACAAGGAGTGGGACAAGCGCTTCCTCGATCGGCTTATCGACGATCCCGAGGGGCTCGCCACGGTGCCGCACATGGAATATGTCGAGGAAGCGGGCAGCGAAGGCATCGAGCTGGTGATGTGGTTGATCGCGCGCGGCGCCATGGCCGACGTCGCCGGCGGGGCGAAGCCCACGGTGAGGCACCGCTTCTATCACGTGCCCGCGTCGAACACGGCGGTGGGGCACCTGATCCTGGAGAACAACGCATGAAGACGATCAACGTCGCACTGGCCGGCGCCGGTGCATTCGGGCAGAAGCACCTCGACGCGCTCAAGCTGATCGACGGGGTGAACGTCACGTCCGTCATCGGCCGCGAGCTGGACAAGACGCGCGAGGTCGCGAAGAAGTACGGCATCGGGCACGTCACGACCGAGCTGGCCGACACGCTGGCGCGCAGCGACGTCGACGCGGTGATCCTCGCCACGCCGACGCAGATGCACGCGCAGCAGACGATCGCCTGCCTGCGCGCCGGCAAGCACGTGCAGGTGGAGATCCCGCTGTGCGACAACCTCGCCGAAGGACGCGAAGTCGTCGAGGTGCAGAAGCGGGCCGGCCTCGTCGCGATGTGCGGCCATACGCGCCGGTTCAACCCGAGCCACCAGTACGTGCACAAGAAGATCGTCGCGGGCGAGTTCCACATCCAGCAGATGGACGTGCAGACGTATTTCTTCCGCCGCACCAACATGAATGCGCTGGGCCAGCCGCGCAGCTGGACCGACCACCTGCTGTGGCATCACGCCGCGCATACAGTGGACTTGTTCGCCTACCAGTGCGGCAGCCCGATCGTGAAGGCCAACGCGGTGCAAGGCCCGATCCACCCGCAGCTCGGGATCGCGATGGACATGAGCATCCAGCTCAAGGCGGCCAACGGCGCGATCTGCACGCTGTCGCTGTCGTTCAACAACGACGGCGCGCTCGGCACGTTCTTCCGCTACATCGGCGACACGGCGACCTACATCGCGCGCTACGACGACCTCGTCAACGGCAAGGACGAGAAGATCGACGTGTCGAAGGTCGACGTGTCGATGAACGGCATCGAGTTGCAGGACCGCGAGTTCATCGCCGCGATCCGCGAAGGCCGCGAGCCGAAC
>DATBPW010000311.1:0-11478 GCA_036561125.1 Ramlibacter sp.
CGCCGTCATCGAGAAGGACGGCCGCTACCTGATGATCGAGGAGATGACGCGGGACGGCCTGCGCATCAACAACCCCGCCGGCGGCCTCGAGCCGGGCGAGTCGCCGGTCGCCGGCGCGGTGCGCGAGGCCCTAGAGGAGACGGCCTGCCACTTCACGCCCGAGGCCCTGCTGGGCGTCTACATGGCGCGCAATCCCGACTCCGACCGCGGGCCCGGCGTCACCTACCTGCGCTTCGCCTTCTGCGGCAGCGCCAGCGACCCGGTGCCGGGCCGCGCCCTGGACAGCCCCGTCGTGCGCACGCTGTGGATGACCTTCGACGAAATCGCCGCGGCGGGCGAGCGACTGCGCGGGCCGCTGGTGCTGCAATGCATCGCGGACCACCGCGCCGGGCGCCGGCTGCCGCTGGACGCGGTCTTCACGCACCCCAGCGTGGCGTCGCCCCAGCCCGGCACCGCCACGTCCGAACCCTGACGATTCCGTCAAGACCTTGCCTTCACGCGCGAAGGCCCGCTTTCCTACAATCGAAGCATGTGTGCGAAGCGTGTGGTGGTCGGCCTGTCCGGCGGTGTCGATTCGGCGGTGACGGCCCATCTGTTGAAAAAGCAGGGGCACGAGGTCATCGGCATCTTCATGAAGAACTGGGAAGACGATGACGACGACGAGTACTGCTCGTCGCGCCAGGATTTTCTCGATGCCGCCTCGGTCGCGGACGTGCTGGGCATCGAGATCGAGCACGTGAACTTCGCGGCCGAATACAAGGACCGCGTCTTCGCCGAATTCCTGCGCGAGTACCGCGCGGGCCGCACGCCGAACCCCGACGTGCTGTGCAACGCCGAGATCAAGTTCAAGGCCTTCCTCGACCATGCGCTGCGCCTGGGCGCCGACAAGATCGCGACGGGCCACTACGCGCGCGTGCGTGAAAACCGCGGCCGCTTCGAGCTGCTCAAGGGCCTGGACGACACCAAGGACCAGAGCTACTTCCTGCACCGCCTGACGCAGGCGCAATTGTCGAAGACGCTGTTCCCGGTGGGCGAATTGCGCAAGACCGAAGTGCGTCGCATCGCGATGGAAATCGGCCTGCCCAACGCGAAGAAGAAGGACTCGACCGGCATCTGCTTCATCGGCGAGCGGCCGTTCCGCGAGTTCCTCAACCGCTACATCCACAAGGAACCGGGCCCGATCAAGGACGAGAGGGGCCGCACGATCGGCCAGCACGTCGGGCTGTCGTTCTACACGCTCGGCCAGCGGCAAGGCCTGGGCATCGGCGGCGTCAAGGCGAAGGGAGCGCAAAAGGGCGGCGGCGAACACGCGCCGTGGTTCGTGGCGAAGAAGGACATCGAGCACAACACGCTGTGGGTCGTGCAGGGTCACGACCACCCGTGGCTGCAATCGATTGCACTCGAAGCCGGCGACGCGAGCTGGGTCGCGGGCGCGGCGCCGCACGCGGGCGAGTACAACTCGAAGACGCGGTATCGCCAGGCCGACGCGCCCTGCACGCTCGCCGCGGGTGCGAACGGCGCTTTCCACCTCGACTTTCCGCAGCCGCAATGGGCCGTGACGCCGGGGCAATCGGCCGTGCTCTACGACGGCGAGGTGTGCCTCGGCGGCGGCGTGATCAGCGCGAGCGCGTAGCTTCCTGCGCGCGCACCTTCGCGGCGATGTACTCGCCGTGCGTCACGTGCAGCAGGTCCGACACGCGGGCGATCACGCTGTTCTCCAGCGTCCCGAGGTGGCCGTCGGCATAGGCGACGCGCCACATCTCCTCGATCACCTGGATCTTCTGGTCGCGGCTGAAGCGTTCGTTCAGCGTGTTGGTGAACTGGAAGAAATCATTCGCGGTGCGCGACGCTTCCTGCGCCAGCACGACGAGCTGCTCAAGTTGCCCGCCGGCCCCGAAGTGGTTGCCGAGCGCCGCCGTGACGGCCTCGCGCTCCTGCGCAGTGACGCCGTCCTCGGCGCGCATGACTTCGACGAGCAGCACGGCGACGGCCACGCGCAGGCGCTGTTCGTCCGCGGCCGGGTCGGTGCGCGGCGGGCCGGCAATGTCGTCGAAGAATTCGCGCAGCGACCCGAACATGATCAGCCTTCCACTTTCTCGTCTTCGCTCTTGGCGTGTGCCATCTGCTCGGGCTCGAGCTCTTCCGCGTTGACGTTGAGGCGCACGAACACGCCCCATCCGGCGAGCAGCAGGGCGGTCGCCGCGATCAGCGCGGCCGCATACGGCAGCTGCGCCATATCTTCGTGGATCGCCTTGAACGTCGCGACGAGCCCTTCGATCGCCATCGCGACGATCACGACGACGTAGAAGCGCGACAGGAAGCGCCGCACGCGCGTCGGCGCGCTGATGTGCGCATCGCGGATGACTTCTTCCTCGATGATCGTCTCGGCGATCTGCAACGCGACCACCGCGGCCGCGAGCAAGCCGACGGCCTCGATGACTTCCAGCGCGCTGTCCGCGTCGAAGCCGTCACCGAGGGCCTGCGCGCCGGTGCGCGCCGCGATCGCGATCAGCACCAGCGACGAGAGCGCGAACAGGACGGCCGTGAGCTTGTGGACCCACTGGAACAGCGCGAGCAAGGATTTCATCGCGCCCCATGGTACGAAGCCGGGGCCCGGCCGTGGGGAACGTGTAACTTAGAACGGGATGTCGTCGTCCATGTCGTCGAAGCCGGTGCCGGGCTTCGACGCGGCCGGCTTGGCGGCCGGCTGCTGGCGCGACGGCGGGCTGGCGCGGCGGCTCGCGCCATCGTCGTCGTCCGAGGACGGGCTGCCCATGCCTTGGCGGCTGCCGAGCATCTGCATGGTGTCGGCGCGGATTTCGGTGGCGGTGCGCTCGACGCCGTCCTTGTCGGTGTACTTGCGGCTGCGGATGCTGCCCTCGACGTACACCTGCGAGCCCTTGCGCAGGTACTCGCCCGCGATCTCGGCCAGGCGGTCGTTGAAGACGACGCGGTGCCATTCCGTGTGCTCGCGCGCCTCGCCCGTCTGCTTGTCCTTCCACTTGTCGGTGGTGGCGATGGTGACGTTGCACACCCGCCCGCCGCTGGGGAAGGTGCGCATTTCGGGGTCGCGGCCGAGGTTGCCGACGATGATGACCTTGTTGACGGATGCCATGGGGCTCCTCCTGATGTGACGATCTTATCCCGTGCCGCTCAGGTCGCCCGCGCGTCGGCCTCGTCCGCGAGCACTTCTTCCGCGGAACGCCGGGGCGGCGGCGCCTTCATGGGCCAGGCCACGACGAGCCACAGCACCATCAGGCCGGCGCAGGCCGCGAACAGTCCCGGATAACCAACGTCCTTGGCGAGCGCGCCGCCGACAGCGCCGCCGACGAAGAAGCCCACCGATTGGAGGGTGTTGTACACGCCGAGCGCCGCGCCGCGCGCATGCGCCGGTGCCACGCGCGAAGCCATGCTGGGCTGCGTCGCCTCGAGCGCGTTGAAGCCGCAGAAGAAGACGAACAGCAGCACGGTGAGCCCCACCAGGCCCGGGGCGTGCGCCGCCCATGCGAGCCCGGCCTGCACGAGCGCCACCACGCCGATCGCCGAGAGGAACGCCGCGCGCAGGTAGCCGCGGCGCTCGAGCGGGAACACCGTCGCGGCCATCACGACGAACGACGCGATGACCGTCGGCAGGTACACGTACCAGTGATGCTGCTTCGGCAAGCCCGCCTGCACCAGCAGCTCGGGCAGCGCGACCCACATCGCCAATTGCACGGCGTGCAGCACGAACACGCCGATGTCCAGCCGCAGCAAGGCAGGATTCTTGAGCACTTCCGACAGCTTGCCGCGCGGCAGGTTCCGGTGCTGGCGCGGCTCCGGCGGCGTCCACCATGCGACGACCGCGATGCACGCGAGCGCCGCCGCGCCCGTCACGACGAACAGTCCCGCCAGGCCGATCGCACTGACGAGAAGCGGCGATGCGAACAGCGACACGGCGAACATCAGCCCGATGCTCGCGCCGATCATCGCCATGGACTTGGTGCGCACCTCGTCGCGCGTGAGGTCCGCGAGCAGCGCGGTCACCGCCGCGTTGACGCCGCCCGCGCCTTGGAGCGCGCGGCCGATGAGAAGCCCTTGCATGCTGCCGGCCGCGGCGGCGACGAAGCTGCCCGCCGCGAACACCAGCAAGCCGAAGATGATCACGCGCTTGCGGCCGAGGCGGTCCGAGGCCAGGCCGAACGGGATCTGCAGGATGCCTTGCGTCAGGCCGTAGATGCCCATCGCCATGCCGACCAGCGCCGGGTCGTTGCCGCCGGGATAGCGCGTCGCCTCGAGCGCGAACACCGGCAGCACCAGGAACAGCCCGAGCATGCGGGCGGCGAAGATCATCGCGAGCGACGCGCTGGCGCGCCGCTCGGTCGAAGTCATGCGGGAAGAGTCGGCTGTTGTTGTGCTTGCGGTCACGGGACGGGAATCGCGGGAAGCGCGCCGCTGCGCGCCTTCAACCCGCAATTCTGCGTCATGTGCGCGATCCAGGCCGAATCGCCGAATTCATGCGTCAGGTAGCCGTGGGTTTCGAGCTGTTCGCCCGCGCGGCGCAGCACGTCGTCGGCCGCGAACGCACGCAGCAGTTCGTAGTGGCTCGTGCCCGGCTCATGGGTGCCGCTGACGATCGCGTCGACGATGCGCAGCTGCGTGTGCGGGCCGAGCTTCTGGTTGGCCATGCCCGCGCCGGCGCGCAAGCCGCGCTGCGCAGCGGCGTGCTCGAGTGCGCGGGTCACCGTCGTGCCGAGCGCGACGACGCGGCCGCCGCGTTGCTTCGCGTCGCGGATCGCGCGCACGGTGGCAACGGGGATGTGGTACGGCTCGTCGAGCGGCAGGCGCGCGTCGAGTGCGGCGTCGCCAGTGGATGAAAGGCCGGCGGCGTGCGTCAGCGTGGCGAAACCGACGCCTTTTGCCTTCAGCGCGGCAAGCAACGCCCAGTCGAGCGCGAAGCCGGCGGATGGCGGCTCGAACGCGACGGGCAGCGCGGCGATGCGCGTCCACACGTCCCACGGGGCCAGCGGCCCATCGAGATGCGCGTACTGCACGGGCTGGCCGTGACGCGCGAGGCCGGCCCAGATGGCGTCGGACTCGCCGGCGAAGCGCAACTGCACGAGCCGCGGGTGACCGAGCGTGCGCAAGACCGTGGCGCGCAGCGGGCCGAGCATCAGCGCATCGCCTGCGGGCATCGGCGGGGGAAGCGCGCGGCGCTCCGTGGGCGTGCGCCAGTCGCCTTCGCCGAACAGCACGGCGGTGAACTCGTGGACGTCGTTCACGTCGAGCGACCGGCGGCCGGCCAGCCGCACTTCGATCGCGCGCCCGGTCCCGACGTGAATTCCGGTGAGGCTCGCGGGCAGCGTGGCCGCGTCGTTCGCGACCAGCACGTCGCCCGCGTGGAGCAGGTCCGCGAGGCGCGCGCGGTCTTCGTGCCGGATCGCGCCGCATTCGTCCACCACGAGCAACTTCGCGCCGCGCGGGCGTTGCCGTGCCGTGCGTGCGGCTTTCATGCGGCCACCTCCTCGCGCACCAGCGCCGCGATGCGCTCGAGCAACTCGGCGGCCGATTGGTCGGGCCGCTTCAGCGCGGCGGGGTCGGCATCGGGCAGCGCGAGCGCATGCAGCGGCGTGTCCATGTCGCCGGGGTCGTGTGCCACCACGCGGATGCCCAGCGGCTTCAACTCTTCGTCCCAGATGCGGCTCATGTGCGCCAGCGCTGCCTTGCTCGCGCCGTACGCGCCCCAGTTCGCGTAGGCGCTGACGGCGGCATCGCTCGTGATGTTCACGACGACGGCGCGCCGGCCTTCGCGCGCGGAGGCCGCGAGGCAGCCGAGCAATGCCTTCGTCAGCCGGAACGGGCCGAGCACGTTCGTCGCGAGCGCCGCCTCGAAGTCCTCGCACTCCGTGTCAGCCAGCGGCGCGAGCGGCACCGGCCCGAGCGACGACGCGTTGTTGACCAGGAGGTCGAGCCCGCCCAGCGCGCCGTTCACCTGCAGCGCGATCGCGTGGATCGCCTCCTTGTCCGCGACGTCGCCGGCGATGCCGTGCGTGCCGGGCCGGCGCAGCGCGACGGCCCTCACGCGATGCGCGTCGCGCGCGACGAAAGCGACTTGGGCACCGGACCGCGCCAGCGCGTCCACCAGTGCCAGGCCCAGTCCGCAGGTGCCGCCAGTGACGGCGACGCGCCAGCCGTCGAATATGTCCTTGTCCATGTCGTTGTCCCTTTCATGGCTGCAACGATAGGAAGACCCTTCGATTCGGGCGAGCTCCATGTCCAGCGCATTGGCAGATGGTTCTTCCATCGCACAATCCGCTGCATGGACGAGTCGAACCCGGCCGCATCGCACCTGGCGCGCAACCTCGTGAACCTGCGCCGCACGCGCGGGCTCACGCAGGACATGCTGGCGCGCGACGCGGGCGTGCCGCGCTCGACGATCGCGAACCTCGAATCGGGCGAAGGCAACCCGTCGCTCGCCGTGCTCGTGAAGGTGGCGCAAGCGCTCGCGGTGCCGATCGACGAACTGCTGGCCTCGCCGCGTGCGATGGTGCGGCGCTGGGGCGCCGATGAAGTCTCGCTGCGCACCAAGGGACGCGGCGTGGACATCCGCCCGCTCGTGCCCGAGCCCGTGCCCGATTCGATGATGGAAGTGATGGACTTCGCGCCCGGCGCGATCATGGGCGGCACGCCGCACCTGCCCGGCACGCGCGAGTTCTTCACGTGCCTCGAAGGGCGCGTGAAGATCACCGTGGCGGGCGATGCGTTCGATCTCGCGACGGGCGAAGTGCTGGCGTTCCCCGGCAACCTGCCGCACTCGTACCAGAACCTCGACGCGCTTGCGCCGGCGCGCGGGGTGTCGGTGGTGATCCTCGCGAAGGCCGGCACTTGAGGTGGTTGTCACCCCGGCGCAGCCGGGGTGACAACAACGTCCGGGGTGTCAACGTCCGGGGTGACATGGTGTAGCGCCGCGTGGCGCCCGCGCCTTATCATGTCGGGTTCTCCTTCTCGAGCCGGAATTGAACTCTTCCACCGACGGCAAGTACCTCGGCAGCCTGGCGGCCGCGCAGCGGATCAGCATCCGCGGCGCGCGCACGCACAACCTCAAGAACATCGACCTCGACCTGCCGCGCAACCAGCTCGTGGTGATCACGGGGCTGTCGGGGTCGGGCAAGTCGTCGCTGGCGTTCGACACGCTCTATGCCGAAGGGCAGCGCCGTTACGTCGAATCGCTCTCCGCGTACGCGCGCCAGTTCCTGCAGCTGATGGACAAGCCCGAGGTCGACATGATCGAAGGCCTGTCGCCGGCGATCTCGATCGAGCAGAAGGCCACGTCGCACAATCCGCGCTCGACCGTCGGCACCGTCACGGAGATCCACGATTACCTGCGCCTTCTCTTCGCGCGCGCCGGCACGCCGTTCTGCCCCGACCACGACATCCCGCTCGCGTCGCAGACCGTGTCGCAAATGGTCGATGCGGTGCTCGCATTGCCGGAAGACACGCGCCTGATGATCCTCGCCCCCGTGGCGCGCGACCGCAAGGGCGAGTTCACGGAGCTGTTCGCCGAGATGCAGGGGCAAGGATACGTGCGCTTCCGCGTCGGCGGCGAACTGTACGAACACGAGCAGTTGCCCAAACTCAAGAAGGCCGAGAAGCACGACATCGACGTCGTCATCGACCGGCTGAAGGTCCGCCCCGAGGTGCAGCAGCGCCTGGCCGAAAGCTTCGAAGCGGCGCTGCGGCTGGCCGATTCGCGCGCGGTCGCCGTCGAGATGGACAGCGGCAAGGAGCACTGGTTCAACGCGAAGTTCGCCTGCCCGATCTGCAACTACTCGATCGCGGAGCTCGAACCGCGCCTGTTCTCGTTCAACTCGCCGGTGGGTGCATGCCCGGCTTGCGACGGCCTGGGCTCCATGGAGTTCTTCGACGCGCAACGCGTCGTGGCGTTTCCGTCGCTGTCGCTGGCCAGCGGCGCGATCAAGGGCTGGGACCGGCGCAACACGTATTACTTCTCGATGATCGAGGCGCTCGCCAAACACTACAAGTTCGACGAGGACAAGCCGTTCGAGAAGCTCGACCCGAAGGTCCAGCATATCGTGCTCCACGGCTCGGGCGACGAGGAGATCCGCTTCGCCTACACGTTCGAAAGCGGCGCGTCGGCGGGCCGGCGCACGACGCGCAAGCATCCGTGGGAAGGCGTGATCCCGAACATGGCGCGGCGCTTCCGCGAGACCGATTCGGTCGCGGTGCGCGAGGAGCTCGCGCGCTACCGCGGCCTGCAGCCGTGCCCCGAGTGCGGCGGCACGCGCCTGCGCAGCGAGGCGCGGCACGTGAAGCTGGGCGACGGCAACGACGCGCGCACGATCTACGACGTGAGCCACGCCACGCTGCGCGAGAGCTTCGAGTACTTCTCCCACCTGAAGCTCAAGGGCGCGAAGGCCGAGATCGCCGAGAAAGTGGTGCGCGAGATCGGCCTGCGCCTGAAGTTCCTCAACGACGTCGGCCTGAACTACCTGAGCCTCGACCGCAGCGCCGAGACGTTGTCGGGCGGCGAAGCGCAGCGCATCCGCCTGGCGTCGCAGATCGGCTCGGGCCTGACCGGCGTCATGTATGTGCTGGACGAGCCGTCGATCGGCCTGCACCAGCGCGACAACGACCGGCTGATCTCGACGCTGCGCCACTTGCGCGACATCGGCAACAGCGTGATCGTGGTCGAGCACGACGAGGACATGATCCGCGCGGCCGACCACCTGGTCGACATGGGTCCGGGCGCGGGCGTGCATGGCGGCGAAGTCATGGCGCAGGGCTCGTTCGAGGACATCTGCGATGCGCCCGCCTCGCTCACGGGGCAGTACCTGTCGCACAAGAAGTCGATTCCCGTGCCGAAGACGCGCACGCCTTGGTTGCCGGCGCCGCCGCCGGCGCTCGCGAACCAGGTGCAGGAAATCCGCGTCGTCGGCGCGAGCGGCAACAACCTGAGCGGCGTGAGCGTGTCGTTCCCCGTGGGCCTGTTCACGTGCGTCACGGGCGTGTCGGGCTCGGGCAAGTCGACACTGGTCAACGACACGCTGTACGCCGCCGTCGCACGCACGCTGTACCGCTCGCACGACGAGCCCGCCGCGCACGAGGACATCGAGGGCATCGAGTACTTCGACAAGGTGATCAACGTCGACCAGTCGCCGATCGGCCGCACGCCGCGCAGCAACCCGGCGACGTACACGGGCCTGTTCACGCCGATTCGCGAACTGATGGCCGACACGACCATGGCGAAGGAGCGCGGCTACGGGCCGGGCCGCTTCTCGTTCAACGTGGCGGGCGGGCGCTGCGAAGCGTGCCAGGGCGACGGCGTGGTGAAAGTCGAGATGCACTTCCTGCCCGACGTGTACGTCGCGTGCGACGTGTGCAAGGGCGCGCGCTACAACCGCGAGACGCTCGAGGTGCAGTGGAAGGGCAGGAACATCGCGCAGTTGCTCGACATGACGGTCGAGGATGCGTACGAGTTCCTCAAGCCCGTGCCCACGATCGCGCGCAAGCTGCACACGCTGATCGAAGTGGGCCTGTCGTACATCAAGCTCGGCCAGTCGGCGACGACGCTGTCCGGCGGCGAGGCGCAGCGTGTGAAGCTGGCGCTGGAGCTGTCCAAGCGCGACACCGGCCGCACGCTCTACATCCTGGACGAGCCGACCACCGGCCTGCATTTCGCGGACATCGATTTGCTGCTCAAGGTGCTGCACCAGCTGCGCGACGCGGGCAACACCATCGTCGTGATCGAACACAACCTCGACGTCATCAAGACGGCCGACTGGATCATCGACATGGGCCCCGAGGGCGGCGCGGGCGGCGGCGAAGTGGTGGCCGCGGGTACGCCCGAGGCTATCGCTGCGAACGAGGCGAGCCACACGGGGCGCTATCTCAAGCGCCTGCTGTAGCGCGCCGTAGGAACGCGCCGTTGCCAATCGCCGGCGCCGTCCGACCGGCACGGCCGCGCTGCGTTGCTAGGGTCGAGCGATAGGAGCCCAAGCCATGAAGAACACCGTTCGCCTGTCGGTCGCTGCGTGCGCGCTCGCCGGCACCGCCGCATTCGCGCAGCAACCCGCCCCGCAACACGACGCCTGCAACCACTGCGGCACGGTCGAGTCCGTGCAGAAAGTCGAGCGCGTGCACCAGTCCAAGGGCATCGCGGGCACGCCCGTCACGCCGGGCATGGCCGTCGGCGGGCTTCTCGGCGGCGTCGTGGGCAACCAGATCGGCGGCGGCTCGGGCCGCGGCGCGGCGACCGTGCTCGGCGCCGCCGGCGGCGCGTACGCGGGCCACTACGTCGAGCGCACGCGCGGCCGCTACTACGCGTACGTGATGCACATCCGCATGGACGACGGCTCGCATCGCACGATCGAGCAGGGCACGCCGATCGCGCGCGGCTCGCATGTGCTCGTCGAAGGCCACACGGCGCGCCTCGAAAGGGCGCCGCACCACGGCTAGCCGATCTCGAGCACCACGTTGCCGCCGGCCGAGCCGGCGCCGACGCTCACCAGTTCGTGCGCGTCCGCGATGCGCTCCAGCGGCAGGCGCTGCGCGACGTTGTGTTGCACGACGCCCCTGGCGAGCAGGCGATTCAAGGTGTTGATCGCGCGGGCGCGCTGTTCGGGGTCGAGGTTGTAGACGATGAAAAAGCGCGCGTCGATGTTCTTCGCGATCATCGGGAAGAAGTCCAGCTCGAACCTGCCCTGCCCGCTGCCGTAGACGACCCATTGGCCGTCGCGATGCACGCACGCGGCATCGATTGCCGCATTGGCCGCGATGTCCACTTCGATGATGCGGTCGACACCCGCGCCGCCGGTCGCTTCGAGCACGCGCGCGGCAACGTCCTCGCGCTTGTAGTCGATCACCGTTTCCGCGCCAGCGGCACGGGCCAGTGCGGCTTTCGCAGCGCTGCCGGCCGTGGCGATGACCTTGGCCGCGCCGAGATGCCGCGCGAATTGCACCGCGTAATGCCCGACGGAGCCCGAGCCGCCCGCAACCAGCACCGTCTTGCCGTGCACGCCGCCACCAGTGAGCACCGCGTGCATCGCCGTGAGCGCGGGGATGCCGAAGCACGCGCCGGCCTCGTCGGGCACCGAGTCCGCGAGCGGCACGGCCTGTTCGGCCGGCACCGCGATGAACTGCGCGGCAGTGCCCATCGGCCGCTGCCAAGCGCCGTTCCAGATCCACACGCGTTCGCCGATGCGGTGGCGGTCCACGCCTTGCCCGACCGCGTCGATCACGCCCATGCCGTCGCTGTGCGGCACGATGCGCGCGAAGGCCAGTTGCGTGCTGCGCAAACCCATGCGTGACTTCACGTCCGACGGATTCACGCCGGAATATCGCAAGCGCACGCGCACCTCGCCGGGGCCGGGCATCGGTTCGGGAAGCTCGCCGACCTGCAGCACCTCATGCGCTGGGCCGGTGCGTTCGTAGAAAGCCGCTCGCATGGGCGGCATCTTAGGCGCGAATCACGCCCTCATGCGC
>DATBPW010000312.1:0-3981 GCA_036561125.1 Ramlibacter sp.
CTGCGTCTTCATGGACGTGTTGATGCCGGGCGTCGATGGCTTCGAAGCCTGCCGCCGCATCAAGGCCCGTCGCGGCGCGCTGCCCGTCGTCATGCTGACCAGCAAGTCGTCGCCGTTCGACCGCGTGCGCGGAAAGATCGCCGGCTGCGACACCTACCTCACGAAGCCGGTGGACATCGTGCAGCTGCGCGACGCGCTCGGCCGCCACATCGCGCTGCCGCCCGTGCGCGAGCCGGCCCCCGGCCCGCGCCCCGCGCGCTTCACCCTGAACGCTCCATCCACCGCCAACCACTGAAAGAAAGAAACCCATGGCACGCCACATCCTCATCGTCGAAGACAGCCAGGTCGATCGCTCGCGGCTGGAGAAGCTGCTCTCCACGAACGGCTTCCAGGTCAGCCTCGCCGAAAACGGCGAGCAGGCGATCGCCTGCGTGAAGCGCGCGAAGCCCGACGCGATCCTGATGGACGTGAACATGCCCGGCATGGACGGCTTCGCCGCCACGCGCGCGCTGCGCGGCGACGCCGACACGAAGGACATCCCCGTCGTGCTCGTCACCGCCAAGGACCAGAAGGCCGACAAGGCCTGGGGCCAGATGCTCGGCGCGAAGGGCTACATCACGAAGCCCTTCACCGACGACCAGATCCTGTCGCAGGTCCGCGCGCTGTAAGCGGTGACACACGCCATGTCCCTCACGATCCTCATCGTCGACGACGCGCAGGTCGACCGCCAGAACCTCGAGCGCATCCTCACCGGCGCGGGCCATCGCGTGTTCGCGGCGGAGTCGGGCGAACAGGGCGTGGCGCGCGCGAAGAGCGAGCGGCCCGACGTGATCCTGATGGACGTCAACATGCCCGACCTCGACGGCTTCGCGGCGACACGCCGGCTCAAGGCCGACCCGGCGACGCGCGACATCCCCGTCGTGTTCGTCACCGGCAAGAACCAGAAGGCCGACGTCGCATGGGGCCGCATGCTCGGCGCGCGCGGCTACGTCGGCAAGCCGTATTCCGCCGAGGAAATCCTCGCGCAGTTGCAACCCGCCTGAAGGAACGCCGAGCATGGACCTCGCCTCCCCCGCGCTGCCGCCGACGCTCGCGCTCACGCGCGGCTTCACGGCCGTGGCCGCGCAACCCGATGCGCGCCCCGCCGCGTCGAAGCAGTCGCTGCGATCGCGCCAGGGCTTTCGCATCGGCGAACTGCGGCTGATGGTGCGCTACGAGGACGGCAGCGAGCTGACGGAAATGCCGCGCCTGTACCGCCTGCCCAATGCGGCGCCATGGTTCGCCGGCATCGCCAACCTGCACGGCATGCTCGTGCCGGTGTTCGACCTCGGCGCGTGGGCCGGCGTCGCGCGCGACCCGAACGAGCGGCCGATGCTGCTCGTGCTCTCTCACGGCGCGGACGCGGCCGGCATCGTCATCGACGGCCTGCCGCAGCGCCTGCGCTATTCACAAACCGAAGAAGCGGACGCGGCCACGGCGCCGGCGCGCCTCGCTCCCCATGTTCGCGGCGCCGCCCTCATCGAAGGAGCGCTCTGGTTCGACATCGACCGCGCCGCGCTGCTCGATGCCCTCGAAAACTCCCTCGCCCGCACCGGACCCTGACATGAAAACCAACCGACGATTCCAATTCGACTTCCTGCTGAAGCTGCGCCTGTGGCAGAAGTTCGTGCTGCTCGGCGCGATCGCCATCGCGCTCGCCGCCTTCCCCGTCTACCGCCTGTTCCAGGGCGTGGAGCAGCAGATCACGCAGGTGCGCACCGAGGAATCGGGCCTGGCCGCGATCACCGCCGCGCTCGAAGTCGTCAAGGCGATGCAGGACCACCGCGCATCGGCCAGCTACTTCGTGCTCGGCGACGAGAAGCGCGGCGCGGCGCAGCCCAAGGACGCCGCGGCAGTCGCCGCCGCGCTCGCGAAGCTGCGCGCCATCACCGACCCGCTCGACTCGAAGATCGTCAACGACCGCGTCGCCATGTTCGACAAGGCGTGGGCTGCGCTGAAGGACAACGTGGTGAACCGCCGCATCGACCAGCGCCGCGTCACCGAGGACCACATCAACGCGATCGGCACGCTGCTGCGCCTGGTGCAGGACCTGTCGGCCGTCTACAAGATCGACCTCGACTCCGACCCGGCCACGTTCTACATCGCACGCTCGACGCTGATCGAGCTGCCCGCGCTGTCCGAGGCGATCGGCGAGCTGCGCAGCCCGGTCGTGTCGCGCCTGCAGGAAATCGCAGCCGCGAAGAACGGCCCCGACGCGGGCAACCCGCAGAAGCTCGAAGCCGCGCTGCGCGACGCGTATCGCCCGTCGGACCGCGCGCGCATCGGCGAGACGCTGCGCGACATCCGCGACGCGCTCGAACACTACGTCGCCGACCAGCGCCTCGCCGTGCAGGCCCTGCCTGCGCTCGAAGCCAACGCGGCGCAGGTGACGGCGATCGAAACCGCCACCGCCAACACGATCCAGCTCGTGCAAAGCGAGATCCTGGCCAAGGACGTGCCGACGATCGACGCCGGCGCCTACCTGAAGGAAGTGTCCGCGCCGCGCGAACTGGTGCAGAAGGCCGCGACGCAGCAGAACCTGTTGTCGAAGGAAATGCAGCGGCGTGTGGGCGAAGCGCAATCGGAACGGGTGAAGACCATGGCGTTCGTGGCGGCCCTGCTGCTGGTCGGCGTCGTGGTCGCGGCGATGATCGTGCGCAACATCACGACCACGGTGTTGGGCCTGCAGGACTCGGTCGAGCGCGTGCGCGGCGGCGATTTCTCGGCCCTGCAATCCATCGAATCGAAGGACGAAGTGGGCGACCTCGGCCGTACGGTGAACTCGCTGCTGCAGGAACGCATCGCGGCGCAGAAGGAATCGGACGCGCAGGCGCGCAAGGCCGAAGCCGAGAACGAGATGCTGAACAACTCGGTGATCTCGATCCTGGAAGCCGTCAACCAGCTGTCGCAGCGCGACCTGACGGCGCGCGCGCCGGTGACGCAGGACATCATCGGCACGGTGTCGGACTCGGTGAACGCGCTGGCCGACGAAACGTCGAAAGTGCTGTCCGAAGTGACACGCATCGCGTCGAGCGTGGCGCAAGCCTCGGGCAAGGTGAAGGGCCAGGCCGACCTCGTGTCGCGCACGGCCGAAGACGAACGCAAGAGCGTCGGCGAAGTGATCGATTCGCTCGCGCAAGCCACGCAGACCATGAACCACGTGGCCGCGCTCGCCGAGCAGAGCAACCGCTCCGCCGAACGCGCGACGCAGGCGACCGACAACGCCCTCGCCACGGTGAACGGCACCGTGCAGGGAATGGAATCGATCCGCGAGACCATTTCCGAGACGGAAAAACGCATCAAGCGCCTCGGCGAGCGTTCGCAGGAAATCACGGGCATCGTGAACCTGATCAACACGATCTCGGAACGCACGCACGTGCTGGCGCTGAACGCATCCATGCAGGCTGCGGTCGCAGGTGAAGCAGGCCGCGGTTTCGCGGTGGTGGCCGAAGAAGTGCAGCGCCTCGCGGAAAGCTCGCGCAACGCGACGCAGCAGATCGGCACGCTGGTGTCGAACATCCAGCTCGAGACCAATGAGACGATCGCCACGGTGAACAAGACCATCGGCCAGGTGGTCTCGGGGTCCGAGCAGGCGCAGAAGGCCGGCGAGCAGATGCGCCTGACGCAGGAGATCACCGGCGAGCTGGTGGCGCAGGTGCAGCGCATCGCGTCGTCGTCGCAGGCGCAGAAGGCCGCGGCCGAGGAACTGCTGAAGTCCGTGCAGTCGATTGGCGACAGCACGGAGCGCACCGCGCAGCAGATCGAGCAGCAGAACCACGAAACCGAATCGCTGCTGGAATCCGCACGCCGCCTCGTCGCGTCGGTGAACGTGTTCAAGCTGCAGGCCGCCTGAGGCCGCCGTGAAACTCAAGGACCTGATCGAGGCGCTGGCCGGCGAAATCGAGCGGGCCCGCGCGCAGCTCGAGGACAGCCTCGCGCAGC